>CAYPJI010000132.1:0-6050 GCA_964411045.1 uncultured Methylobacter sp.
CTTGTGGATTGCCAATCAGGTCGGGCCGACGCTGCGGGAAAAAGGCCTTGTTTTCGCGGGCATTGATGTGATCGGCGATACGCTGACCGAGATCAATGTCACCAGCCCAACTTGCGTGCAGGAACTGGACCGGCAGTTTGGGCTTAATATTGCCGGTCTGTTGATGGATCATATTGAAGGTAAGATACAACGATGAATGCGGTAGCCATGTTCGATCCCCCACCCTCCCTGTCCAATAATGACTCGTTATTGATAACGCTGTTTCTGGCGTCTGTCGTGCATATCGTCCTGATATTAGGCATTAGCTTCAACATGCCTAAACCGGAAAAAGTGCACCGGTCCATTGATATCGTTCTGGTCAATGCGCCGGCGAAAAAGGCCCCAAAAGAGGCAAAATTTCTGGCGCAGGAAAATCAGATAGGCGCCGGCGAACAAACCCAAAAGCCCGAGCCGCCCCAGCAGCAACTGCCCAGCCAGGGCGCGAGCGAAGCCAAGCCTGTCGCCAAAAAAGTGGCTGAGGTCGAAAGCAAGCCCAAGGCAGAGAAGAAGATGATCGTTCAAAAGGTCGCCGAGAAAAAAGTGGTTGCGGCCAGCAAACCCGAGGAAGGCGAACAGGAACAGCAGCCGCGCCCGCGTTTGTCGGCCGCAGACCTGCAGCAGCAAATCGCCCAATTAGGCACCGAAATAAGGCAAAAGCAGGAAAGCGCCGATAATGCAGGGATAAAGTTTGTCAATCAATTGAGCGCTCACAAAGCGATCGGCATGCAATACATGAAAGACTGGGAAAACAAAGTGGAGCGGACCGGCAATCTCAACTATCCGGAAGTGGCGGCCAAGAAAAACTTCTCGGCGACTTTGACGATGGATGTCGGCATCAGCGCCGACGGCAGTATCTACAGCATGCGCATCAACCGGTCCTCGGGCAATCCCGCGCTTGATGAGGCCGCCAAGAACATTGTCAAAATGAGCGCGCCTTTTCCGCCGCTGCCGGCAGAAGTGCTCAAGGAGACCAAAGTACTGGTGATTCCCCGAGTCTGGAAGTTCTCCGATGAATCCGGCATGACCTCACAATAAATATTTGCAGCGCCAACCATAACCCCGGATACTACGGCACATGAACGGAGCAACTTATCTAACCAATCAATTCATTATCGCCATGCCCAATCTGGCCGATCCCAACTTTTTTCATACGGTGACTTACTTGTGCCAGCATAATGAAGAAGGCGCTTTGGGGATCGTCATCAACCGGCCGGCGGAGATGGCGCTGGGCGAGATTTTTAAGCAAATGCAAATCCATGTCTTCTCCGGGACAGCGGCCGATGCGCCCGTTTTTATCGGTGGGCCGGTGCAGACCGAGCGAGGCTTCGTGATCCATAGCCCCGGCGGCAATTGGGATTCGAGCCTGGCGGTATCCGAGACTATTTCGCTGACGACTTCGCGCGACATTCTGGAGGCTATCGCCACTGATAAAGGCCCAGAACAGTATCTGATCGCTCTAGGCTATGCGGGTTGGGGCGAAGGCCAGCTGGAAAGCGAAATGATGGACAACGCCTGGCTGAATACGCCCTGCGGCAAAGACGTTTTATTCGATACGCCGATCGAGCAGCGCTGGAGCGCCGCCGCCAGCCAGATCGGCATTAATATCAATTTGCTGACGACACCGGCCGGGCATGGCTAGACAAGACCCGCTGCTAGCGAAATCGGGATCCGATACTTATCTGGGCTTCGATTTCGGCAATAAGAAGATCGGTATCGCCGTCGGGCAAACGACTACGGGGACGGCAAGCCCGCTGCAAACCATCCGCTCCATCAATCAAGCGCCCAATTGGGACATCATCGGCAAGCTGATAGAGCAATGGCGGCCTGCCGGGCTCGTGGTCGGCGTCTCCAGGCAGGCCGACGGTTCGGATAATCCGGTCACGCCGCGCATGCTAAAATTCTGCCGGCAGCTAGCGGGGCGTTATCACCTGCCTGTTTACCAGCAAGATGAAAGCCTGTCGACATTCGAAGCCAAACAGATGCTGTTCGATGATGTCGGTGTCAATGCGACCAAACTCTGGGAAGTACAGGATCAACTGGCAGCCCAGCTTATCCTGCAAACCTGGCTCAATGACCACGTAAATAAAACATGACTACGCATAATCTGGAAATTCCCGCATTACTGAATAAACTGGAAGCCGAGCTGAAAAGCGTCATCATCGAACGCCGGCTTGAAAATCCCTTGATGATCGGCATTCGTACCGGCGGCGTCTGGGTTGCCGGACACATGCATCAGCGCCTGCGGTTGAGTGAGCCGCTGGGGCTGCTGGACATCTCGTTTTACCGCGATGATTTCTCGCAGATCGGCGTCAATCCGAATGTCAAGCCCAGCCAACTGCCGCCCACGATCGAAGGCCGCGATATTATTTTGGTTGACGATGTGTTTTGCACCGGCCGCACGATCCGTGCCGCGCTGAACGAGATTTTCGACTACGGCCGGCCCAATCAGGTAGTCCTGGCCGTACTGATCCAGCGCGACGGCCGGCAGATTCCGTTGAGTCCGGACTGTATCGGCGCCGTTATCAAGCTCAATGCCAATGAGCGCATCAAACTGACCGGTCCCGAACCTCTGGCGATTCATGTGCAAACGATTGAGGAAGCAGTAGCATAATATCCATGGCTGATAATCTACAGTTAAATTCGGAAGGCAAGCTCAAACACTTCCTGACCATTGAAGGGCTAAGCAAGCCCCTGCTGACGGAAATTCTCGACACCGCCGAGTCTTTTGCCGGCATGTCCGAGCAGCAGGTCAAAAAAGTCCCATTGCTGCGCGGCAAGACCATCGTCAACCTGTTCTTTGAAAACAGCACGCGCACGCGCACGACCTTCGAACTGGCCGCGACGCGCCTGTCCGCCGATGTCCTGAGCATGAACATCGCCACCTCGGCGACCTCGAAAGGCGAAAGCCTGCTCGATACCATACGCAACCTGGAATCGATGTTCGTGGACATGTTCGTCGTGCGCCACGCCATCAGCGGCGCGGCCCATTTCATTGCTCAGCACACGGCACCGCATATCAGCGTCATCAACGCCGGCGACGGCCAGCACGCGCATCCGACCCAGGCCATGCTGGACATGTTTACGATACGTCAGATCAAACAGGATTTCTCGCGGCTGCGCGTGGCGATTATCGGCGATATTCTGCATTCGCGGGTCGCACGCTCGCAGATTCTGGCGCTGAACACCCTGGGCGCGGCCGAAGTCCGCGTCCTCGCGCCCAAAACGCTGCTGCCTGCGCATGTCGAGACGCTCGGCGTGACCGTATCGCACAACTTGAACGAAGGCCTGAAAGATATCGACGTCATCATCATGCTGCGCCTGCAGAAAGAACGCATGACCTCGGCGCTGTTGCCCAGCGAGAGCGAATATTTCAAATGCTTCGGGCTGACCGAAGCCAAGCTGAAAATCGCCAAGCCCGATGCCATCGTCATGCATCCCGGGCCGATCAACCGCGGCGTCGAGATCGATTCCAAAGTGGCCGACGGCCCGCAGTCCGTGATTCTGAAACAGGTCAGCAACGGCATCGCCGTGCGCATGGCGGTCATGTCCATGGCCATGCAAAGACAGGGGGCCTTATCATGAGCCGCATAAAAATCAGCCAGGGGCGCATCGTCGATCCCGCCAACAAAATCGATCACGTCGGCTCCGTTTATATCGCCGACGGCAAAATCGTCTCCGTGCTCAACGAGCCGGACGGCTTCAGGCCTGACCGGATCATCGATGCCAGCAACCGGATCATCTGTCCGGGCTTCATCGACTTGAGCACGCGCCTGCGCGAGCCGGGACAAAGCCGCAAGGCGACTTTCGCCAGCGAAACGGTGGCCGCCGCCAGCGCCGGCGTCACGGCCATGTGCCTGCAGCCCGATACCGTACCGGTCATCGATACGCCGGCGGTCGCCGAACTGGTCAAGGACATCGCCGAAAAAGCCGGCTATGCCCAGATCTATCCGATTGCCGCGCTGAGCCAGAAACTGGAGGGCAATGAACTGAGCAACATGCTGGCGCTGAAACACGCCGGCTGCATCGCGGTCGGCAACGCCAATCAGCCGGTCAAAAACCTGCTGATTCTGCGCCGCGCCATGGAATACGCCGCCAGCCACGACCTATTGCTGATGTTCCGACCCAACGATTACTGGCTGGGCCACAAAGGCTGCGCGCATGAGGGCGTGTTCGCGACGCGCTATGGTCTGCCGAGCATTCCGGAAGCGGCCGAAACCATCGCCCTGGCGCAGTGCCTGGAACTGGCCGAGCTGACCGGCTGCCGTGTGCATTTCGGCCAGCTCAGCGGCAAGCGTTCGGTCATCCGCATCCATCAGGCGAAAAAATACGGCCTCGACGTCAGCGCCGACGTGGCTATGCATCAGCTGCATCTGACCGAAAACGATATCGCGCCGTTTGACAGCGCCTATCACGTCCTGCCGCCGCTGCGCACTGAGGAGGATAAGGAGTATCTGCGGCAGGGTCTGGCCGGCGGCACGATCAACAGCATCTGCTCCGACCACCAGCCGCACGATCTCGACGCCAAGCTCGGCGCCTTCCCGGAAACCGAGCCGGGCATGTCGACGCTGGAAACGCTGCTGCCTTTGATGCTGACGCTCGTCGCGCAACGGGCCATCACGCTGACGCAGGGCATTGCGGCCCTGACCGAGAAACCGGCGCAGATCCTGCGCCTGAGGAGCGGAGCGCTGACGCCGGGATTTTCCGCCGATGTCTGCGTGTTTGATCCGGAACTGACTTGGCAGGTCAACCAGGACAGCTGGAAAAGCCAGGGCGTCAATACGCCGTTCTGGGGCCAGACGCTGAAAGGCCGCGTGACGCATACCCTGCAGGGCGGCCGGATCATTCATGAGCTGGGACAGGGAGCCGATCATGAACAATAAGCTGGCCTTGATCGGCGCCGCCCTGCTGATAGCGGGCTGCACAAGAGACTATATGCCCGAATCTGGCGCCAGCGGCGAGCTGATCTTTAAGGCCGCCTGCGCCGAATGCCACAACAAAGGCATAGACGGCGTGCCAGGCAAGCTGTTTACGCTGGACAGCGACAAGGCGACGCCGACTTATATCGCTCACAAGGTGCATGCCGGTTCATTGATGATGCCGAAATTCCCCAATATCAAAGACCAGGACATGCGCGCGCTCAGCGCATATGTCCTGGACCACAGTCTGAGGGAGTGAAGCGATGGACTGCTGGAAGAACCATTATGACCCCTCGGGCATTATCGAGGATATGAAAGGCGACCAGTCCTGGCGCATCTTCAGAATCATCAGCGAATTTACCGAGGGCTTCGACAGGCTGTCCGGCCTGTGCGAAGCCGTGTCGATTTTCGGTTCGGCGCGGCTTGGCCGCGATCATGCCTATTATGAGAAAACGGTCGAAGTGGCCGAACTGCTGGCGAAAAACGGTTTCGCCATTATCAGCGGCGGCGGTCCCGGCATCATGGAGGCGGCCAACAAAGGCGCTTACCTGCAGGAGCGTTCCTCTATCGGCCTGAACATCAATCTGCCGATGGAGCAGCGGTCCAATCTTTATCAGAGCGTCACGCTGGATTTTCGTTATTTTTTCGTGCGTAAAGTCATGTTCGTGCGCTATTCGATGGGCTATATCTGCATGCCTGGCGGTTACGGCACCCTTGATGAGCTCTTTGAGGCACTGACGCTGATGCAGACGCGCAAAATATATCCGATGCCCCTGGTGCTGTTCGGCACCGAGTTCTGGGGTGGCCTGATCGACTGGATTAAAACGACGCTGATCAAGTATGAAACCATTTCGCCGCAAGATCTGGATTTAATCAAGGTGACCGATGACCCGCAGGAAGTGTTGCTGGTCATGATCGAGCACCGGGAATGGAAAAACAGGCAGCGCGTGCGGTCAATCAAGGAATCGAGGCGAGAGGCTGAAGCGTTCAGCTAATGCTTCGCTGCCTGTGAGGGCGACTTTAGTCGTCCTTATAAATTTTCAAGGCTCTTATTGGATTCCGGGGAGATACCCAAATATTGTTGAACCCTTGAAT
>CAYPJI010000133.1:0-6045 GCA_964411045.1 uncultured Methylobacter sp.
ACGCCTATTTTTAGCCGTTTAATGTCCAGCAATGTATAAACGACCAATTGCCCAGGACCGTGGTAAGTAATTTGACCGCCTCGGTCGGAATGAACGACGGGGATGGCGCCTGCATCGAGCAGGTGCTCGGGCTTGCCGTTCATGCCCAGTGTATAAACGGGAAAATGCTCCACGATCCATATCTCATCGGTCGTTTCTTCGGTACGATCCAGCGTGAACTGCTGCATAGCCTGCCACGTCGTCTCGTAATGCTGCAACCCCAGGTTTCGTATCGTTATCTGCATGGCGCTAAGTTAGGCTTTTACCAGAGAGACAGAGAATCCCGTATAGTAGAGCGCCAACCGTTTTTCTCTGCGTATTTGTGGCTAAGAGTGTTGCTTGGACGGTGTTGTGAGCAAAGCATTGAGCCATGCTATGCCAGCCTACAACGCCATTAAAACATGCGGGCTGGCCGTCAAATCCTGATAAATGGCATCCAGCTGTTTCCGGCTGGACGCCTCTACCGTTACAGTGATGGCGGTATAATTGCCACCCTTGCTGGGACGCGATGTCACTGCGCCTTCTCTGAGGTCAGGACTGTGGCGACGGATAATTTCCACGATCAGCACATCAAGCTCGGGGCTGGTTCTGCCCATTACTTTGATAGCAAATTGGCAGGGAAATTCTAGAAGGGATTGTTCTTCGCTCATGACAGGGACTGCTTATAAGCTTGGAAAAGCCGATTCATGTTCTGCCATACTGGACCGGGCCTGCCGTCTGCCACTTTATGGGAGTCAAACTCTACAACCGGTATGATTTCACGCGTGGAACTGGTTAACCAGATCTCGCTGGCATTTTTTAAAGCTTCCAAGGCAATAATTTCCTCTCTGTAAGGAATATTGTTTTGCTGTGCGATTTCCAGAATGACATCGCGGGTAATTCCCGGCAATATCTCGCAGCTTTTGGGCGGAGTAATCAGGACGCCATCGATCACCGCGAAAATATTGCTTGCCGCGCCTTCGGTCACATAGCCGCCTTTATTGACTAAGACAGCCTCGGCGCAGCCTTGTTCAACAGCCTGTTGCCTGAGAAGGATGTTAGCCAGCAGCGTGGTCGCTTTAACATGGCACAGCTCCCATCGGCTGTCATCCAGACTGATTGCCTTGACGCCGGTCTCCCGCCCTTCAAACGGCACTATATTTGAACACATGGCGAAAACGGTAGGCTCGGCCTTTTCCGGAAACGCATGGTCTCTTTTAGGCGCAACGCCGCGCGTAACCTGCAGATAAATATATTGATCCCCGCTAGGGCTCAGCAGTTCTGTCAGAATCTTCAGCCACTGCTCGCGGCTGTGAGGATTGGGCAGGCGAATATTGCTAAGGCTGTTTTCCAGTCGTTCCATGTGCTCCTGGAAGCGGAATAACTGGCCTTGATAGGCCGGGATAACTTCGTATATGCCGTCGCCGAACAAAAAACCGCGGTCCATAACCGATATTTTTGCTTCACTGAGAGGCAGGTATTGGCCGTTTAAATAAACCGTTTTATTTTCCATTATTTTTCCATTAACAGTAGAGCTTGATCGTAGATTCTTTGAAGAATATTGCCCTTCTCCACGGCTTTAAGCACTACCAGATCCTTAGTGGTAATCACTTCATTTGCCAGCGAGACTGTTACAGTGCCGAATCTTTCGCCTTCTTTTACTGGCGCGGTAATGTTTTTATCGACATTCATGACAGCTTTCAGGTCTTTATAGTGATGGCGTGGAACCGTAGCAAAAAGATCTTCTGTCAGACCGAGTGACACATTTTTGCTGTCGCCTCTCCATATTCTCGCTTCGGTTATAGGCGTTTTGGCCTGATAGAGCCGGTGCGATTCAAAAAAGCGGAATCCGTAATTAAGCAGATTTTGATTTTCGTTAGCTCTGACATTAGAACTCGATGTCCCCATCACGACAGAGATCAATCGCATATTATCCCTTAATGCAGAAGCGACGAGGCAATAGCCGGCATCATCGGTAAAGCCGGTCTTAACGCCATCTACTGTTGCATCGCGCCAGAGCAATTTATTGCGATTTTGCTGCGTGATCTTGTTATAAGTAAATTCTTTCTGTGAAAACCAGCGGTAGTACTCGGGAAATTCCTTGATTAGAGCGCGGGTCAGCGTCGCAAGATCGCGCGCCGTTGTGTAATGATCCGGAGCAGGCAGTCCATCACTGTTGACGAAATGGGTATTGACCATGCCCAGGCGTGCCGCATGCTGATTCATCATGTCGGCGAATGTCGTCTCATTGCCGCCTATATGTTCGGCTAAAGCGACGCTGGCATCATTACCCGATTGAATGATTATGCCATGCAGCAAATCTTCAATAGATACCTGATTATTGACTTCAAGAAACATGCGCGAGCCGGAGGTTTGCCAGGCTTTTTGGCTGATAGTGGCTTTGTCGTCGAGATGCAGGTGGCCGTTGCTGAGTTCCCGGAAGGCCACATAGACGGTCATGATTTTGGTGAGACTGGCCGGGGCTACTTTGGCGTCAGCGTTGCTTTCCGCCAGTACTTTGCCCGCAGCAAAATCCTGCAAAATATAAGCGGTTGCGGCAACAGTAGGCGCAGCCGGGGTTGCAATGTCCTCATCTGCTGAACTTGCCTGGAAAGCGGCAAGCAGTAAACCCAAAAATATAACAAAGTAGAAGCGGAAATAACTTTTTAAAAACATCATGATAAGTAAGGGCTAGGGCTGGCTAAATCGTAGCCTTATTGTACCATGTGATTTTTTAATTTTGTCTGGTTTCTGTGACAAATTGAGTATCTTTTACGCCAATTTCTGCCAGTTGCTCACTGAGTTTATTTGCACCCGCTGCCGATTTTATAGGGCCCATTTGAACTTTATAAAGTGTAGATCTTTTATAAGTGGAATGCAGAATTTCAGGATGAGGCAAATGATGGGCAATGATCTTATTTTGTAACTTCAATGCCTTGTTTTGGCTACCGAAAGCCCCTACCTGTAAGTAAATCTGTTTTTTCTGTTTGGCCGCCGAAGCTTGCAGTTGCGGTAAGGCTTGTTCAGGCGCTAAGGGCTTGATTTCGACCATTCCGGTTCCGGCTTTATGAATTCCCAGTTTTTTTGCGGCCGTATAAGACAGATCCAGTACTCTATTGCCGTGATAGGGCCCTCTATCATTGATGCGTACAATAACGCTACGCTTGTTTTCCAGGTTAGTTACACGGGCATACGATGGAATCGGCAGTGTTTTTGATGCGGCGGTCATGGCATACATGTCAAATACTTCACCGTTAGCGGTTTTTTTGCCATGGAAGCGGGGGCCATACCATGAAGCAATGCCTTTTTTCAGATACTGGGCAATGCCGGGCGACAGATTTTCTTGCTGAGGCGCTTCCTGAGATATAACGCTGTTTTGATCGCCTGTCGGTGATTGGTGAAACCATGAATCAATGATGGTTTTATAAGCCGGTTCGGATTTGGAGGTTTCGATGTTTTCTATCTGTTCTATAGCACAACCGTTCAGAATAAGAAAGAAAAGGGAGGGTATGATTTTATTCATATGTTGAAGCCTTTTTGTTTGAAATGGCCTGGCTTAACTGGTAAACCGCCATTGCATATAAAGGGCTGTGATTGTAACGCGTGATCACATAGAAATTGTCTAAAGCAGCCCAGAGTTCTTCGTTTTGTTCTTGTTCAAAGGCAAGTAGTTTTATCTTGCTGTTTATAGGTAATGATACTGATGTATCAACGTCGAGGGATTGTAACTCTGCAATAGTTAAATCAGGCTTAAGGTCGGGCTTGAGCATGGTCTTATACTTTTCCCCTTTGGCTTTAACTGGAAAAGCGATAGCCTGACCCGGGCGCCATTGATGTTGGGCAAAATAATTGGCGATACTGGCGATGACATCATTGTTGTTATGCCAGATATCGCGGCGATTATCGTGATCAAAATCGACGGCGTAGGTTCTGAAACTGCTGGGCATAAACTGCGGTATGCCCATGGCGCCGGCATAAGAGCCGGTTGGCTCAAGCGGATTTATATGTTCATCGCGGCAAAGCAGCAGAAAGTTTTCCAGTTCGCTGAGAAAGAATTGGCTGCGTGGCGGATAGGCGAACGCCAGGGTAGATAGCGCGTCAATGACGCGATGGTTGCCGGTATTTTTTCCATACAGGGTTTCAACCCCTATGATGGCGACAATAATTGCCGCCGGAACGCCATATTGCCGTTCGGCGGCGGCCAGGGCTTGCGCATTTTCCTGCCAGAATTTCACTCCGCCGCTGATGCGGGATTCGGTCAGAAATATGTTGCGATATTTATGCCAGGGCAACCCTTCAGCTGGCTTCGAAATGGTTTTAAGTATGTTTTCTTTTATTTGGACCGATTGAAATAGCTCATTAAGCTCCGACTCGTCGAACTGATGCGTTGCGGCCATCTGCTGGATGAAGGCATCCATGCGGTCCGTTTCCTTAATACTGGAGGTGCATGAGGCGGCAGTTAAACAGAGGCCGCTTAGCAGAATGCGGCCTAACGTAGTTTTTAATTTCATTAGTTCGGCAGAAGTTTTCTATGAGTATGAATGGACATCAGGATACCGAATCCGGACAGCAACGTCACTATTGATGTGCCTCCGTAACTGATTAACGGCAATGGAACACCTACAACAGGTAGAATACCTATGACCATGCCTATGTTGACAAACACATATACGAAAAAGGTGAAAGACAGACTGCCGGCTAACAATCGGCTGTAGGTATCTTGAGCCTGCGAGGCGATATACAGGCAGCGGCCAATAATAAGCAGGTACAAAATCAATAGACCCACGCAGCCGAAGAGGCCGAACTCCTCGGCAAATACGGCAAAAATAAAGTCAGTCGAACTTTCCGGCAGGAAATCCAGTTCCGATTGGGTACTGCCCAGCCAACCCTTGCCGTAGATACCGCCTGAGCCTATGGCAATTTTTGATTGAATAATATGATAGCCTCTGCCCATCGGATCGGCTTCGGGATTTAGGAAAGTCAGTACCCGGTCGCGTTGATAGTCGTGCATCAGGTGCCAGGCGATAGGCGCCAGAGAAGCGAGTATAGCAATAATAGCCAGGATGAAAACCCAGGAAAGACCGGCAAAAAACAGCACGCCGGCGCCAGAACTGGCTACCAGCAGAGCCGTCCCCAGATCCGGCTGTTTGGCGATCAATAAGGTCGGGATCACGATCAGTACGGCGGCTATGCAGAGTTGTTTCCATTTGGGAGGCAGTGAGTGCTCGGACAGATACCAGGCAATCATCATGGGCGTCGTGATTTTGATCATTTCCGACGGCTGGAAGCGAAAAAAGCCCAGGTCCAGCCAGCGCTGCGCGCCTTTACCGATCTGTCCCATGATCAGTACGGCGATGAGCAGCAAGATGCCCAGGCTAAACAGCACGGCCGAATAACGCTTAAACTGATAAGGATTGACATGGGCCAGCAATGTCATCAAGCCAAAGGCCAGCCCGACCCGAGCCGCTTGGCGCATCAATATGCCCATATTCTGGCTGCCGGCGCTGTAAAGAACCACGAAGCTGACCATGGCCGCCAGGAACAGCGTGATAAACAAAGGGACATCAATATGCAGTTTTCTGAGCAGATTGCCTAAAGCTGAAGGCGGTTCGAATTGTTCTCTGCGAGTTTCAGTTCTCATTATTGCTCTCTAAGTTCTCATTTTCGCTTTCTAAATATTGCTTGATGACTTTTCCGGCAATCGGTCCTGCAACTGAACCACCATGACTACCGTTTTCAGCAATGACCGCTACTGCAATTTTAGGATCATCGGCCGGAGCGAATGCAATAAACAACGCATGATCGCGCAGTTTGAAGTCGATTTCATTCTCGTTGTATTTGGCGTCCTGTTTGATATTGAAAACCTGCGCGGTTCCCGTTTTTCCGCCAATTTGATAATTAATGCCCTTGCCAATGGGCTTGGCTGTTCCTCGCTCGCCATGGATCACATTGACCATGGCGGCAAGAATGCTATTGATGTTTTCCTGTTTAATCGGCAGGGCGCCTTTATGGGTTTCGGGGCCATGC
>CAYPJI010000134.1:0-5924 GCA_964411045.1 uncultured Methylobacter sp.
GCCGATCATGATGACGACCATGGCGGCATTGCTCAGCGCATTGCCCATGATGCTGGGGTCCGGAGTCGGTTCCGAATTGCGCCATCCGCTGGGCATCACCATGGTCGGCGGGCTGATTTTCAGCCAGATGCTGACGCTGTTCACGACGCCGGTCATCTACCTGGCCTTCGATCGCCTGGGCCGGCGCCTCAGAAGTAATCTCGAACCTCTGGCATTGCCTGCCGGCAAGGAGTAGCCGTGTCACTGTCCGCACATTTCATCGCGCGTCCGGTCGCGACTTCATTGCTTACGATCGGCATCGCTCTGGCTGGCGCTCTGGCCTATTTCCAGTTGCCGGTGGCGGCTCTGCCGCAGGTGGATTTTCCTTCCATCTCGATTCAGGCTTCCATGCCGGGAGCCAGTCCTGAAACGATGGCGGCGAATGTGGCGACGCCCCTTGAGCGCGCCTTGGGCCATATCGCCGGCATCACGGAAATGACTTCATCAAGCGGGCGCGGTTTCACCAGCGTCAATCTGCAATTTGACCTCGACCGCGATTTTGACGGCGCGGCGCGCGATGTGCAGGCCGCGATCAATGCCGCCAGCAGCTTGCTGCCCGCCAACATGCCGTCCCGCCCCAGTTATCGCAGAAACAATCCCAGCGACACGCCGCTCATGATGCTGGCGCTGACGTCGGACGTTTTGACGCGCGCCCAGTTGTTCGATGTGGCCTCGACCATCATCGCCCAAAAAGTCTCGCAGGTCGAAGGCATGGGCAATGTCTCCATCCGGGGCAGCTCGCTGCCGGCCGTGCGCGTGGAGCTGAACCCGGCCGCGTTGGCCAAGTACGGAGTCAGCTTCGCCGACGTGCGCGCGGCCATCACGGCCACGAACGTGAACCGGCCGAAGGGCGCGATCGAGGACGACAGCCGCCACTGGCAGATTTTCGTCAATGACCAGGCCAAAACCGCGAGCGATTATCTGCCGCTCATCATCGCCTATCGCAACGGCGCTCCCGTGCGCCTTGCCGACGTCGGCACCGTCATTGATTCGGCGGAGAGCCTGGGCATGACAGGTTATCTGAACGACAAGACCGCCGTGATGCTGGCTCTGTACAAGCAGGACAACGCCAACGTGATCGCGACGGTCGACAAGGTCAAGGCATTGATGCCGCAGCTACAGGCGTCCATTCCCCGTACCGTCAGCCTGACCATCGCGATGGACCGCTCCACGTTCATCCGCGCGTCCCTGGCGGAGGTGCAGCACAGCCTGATCATCGCCGTGGCGCTGGTCATCCTGGTCGTGTTTCTGTTTCTGCGCAATCTGCGCTCGGCGATGATTCCCATCGTTACCGTGCCCGTGTCGCTGATCGGCACCTTCGGCGTCATGTATTTATTCGATTTCAGTCTCGATATTTTGTCGCTGATGGCGCTGACCGTCGCGACCGGTTTCGTAGTCGATGACGCCATCGTCGTGCTGGAGAACACGACGCGGCATCTGGAGCAGGGCGCATCGCCCCGAGAGGCCGGGCTGCTGGGCGCGAAGGAAGTCGGTTTTACCCTGCTGACCATGAGCCTTTCGCTGATCGCCGTGTTCATTCCGATTCTGCTGATGGGCGGCATTGTCGGGCGCCTGTTCCGCGAATTCGGTCTGACCCTGTCGGCCGCTGTCTTCGTCTCGCTGCTCCTGTCCTTTACCACGACGCCGATGCTTTGTGCGCTGTGGCTGAAACGAGGCGCCACTGAGCGGCACGGCCGCTTTTATCATGTCAGCGAACGCTGGTTTAACCGTCTGGCAGCGGGTTACGACAGATCGCTGTCCTGGACACTGAATCATAGTAAGCTCGTGCTTCTGTTGCTGGCGGTCATCGTCGGGCTGAACGGCTATCTTTATTCGATAGTTCCCAAAGGCTTTTTCCCGGCCCAGGATACCGGCAGATTGCTGGGCGGCCTGATGGGGGACCAGACGATTTCATCGAGCGCCATGCAGGAAAAACTGGCGACATTCATCAAAATCATAAGACAGGATCCTGATGTCGAGACAGTGCTTGGCAATACGGAAAGCGACCGCACCAACAACGGTCGTTTGTATCTGATGCTCAAGCCGCTGGAAGAGCGCCATCTGCGCGCCGACCAGCTCATGAACAAATTTCGCCGGCAGTTCGCCGATGTGCCGGGTGCGAGCCTGTTCCTGTTTCCGGCGCAGGAACTGCGCATCGGCAGCCGGCCGTCGTCGGGCTCGTTTGAATACGCGCTGGAAGCGGACCAGCTCTCGGACCTTCGAACCTGGACGCCGCAAATCGTCAAGGCCCTGCAGCAGCTGCCGGAGCTGACCGATGTCAATACCGACCAGCAGGACAAGGGGCAGCAAATCACCCTGCAAATCGACCGGAGCGCCGCGTCGCAACTGGGCGTCACGCAGGCGCTGATCGATTCGACCCTGAATGACGCTTTCGGCCAGCGCCAGGTTTCAGTCATTTACGCGCCGTTGAACCAGTATCACGTGGTCATGGAAGTGGCGCCAGAGTACGCGCGGAATGCCGAAGCCCTGAAAAACATCTATGTCAGCGTGCCGCCCAGCGTCCAGTATCCGAACGGGTCTCAGGTGCCGCTGTCGGCGTTCGCCAGCTACGAGTACACCAACACGGCTTTGTCGGTCAATCACCAAGGCCTGTTTCCGACCTCGACCATCTCGTTCAATCTGGCATCGGGTGTCTCTCTGTCCACGGCCCGGCAGGCCATCAACGAAGCACTGAACAATCTGGGCGTGCCGACCTCGATTCACGGCAGTTTCCAGGGAACAGCCAGAGAGTTCGAGAAATCGCTGGCAAACCAGCCCTGGCTGATAGCGTCTGCCTTGATCGCGATTTACATCGTGCTGGGCATGCTGTACGAAAGCTACATTCATCCGCTAACGATACTGTCAACCCTGCCATCGGCCGGCGTTGGCGCCATTCTGGCCCTGATGGCGTTCAAGACGGAATTCAGCATTATCGCCCTGATCGGCGTGATTCTGCTGATCGGCATCGTCAAGAAGAACGCGATCATGATGGTCGATTTCGCCATCGATGCCGAGCGCAATGGCGGCCTGAGTGCCGAAGAGGCGATCCGCAAGGCCTGCCATATGCGCTTTCGGCCCATTCTGATGACCACCTTCGGCGCCTTGCTGGCCGCCGTGCCGCTGGCTTTCGGCACGGGCTACGGGTCGGAGCTGCTCCGGCCTTTGGGCATCGCCATCATAGGCGGGCTGCTGTTCAGTCAGGTTCTGACCTTGTACACTACCCCCGTCATTTATCTTTATCTGGACCGCGTTGAAGCCAAGGTCCGCCGCGTTTTTCGCCGCAAGGCCAAGCATTCGGTATCCGCGCCTTTGGATACCTTGGGAGACTATCAATCATGAGGAACAGGCTGGAATTACAGCTGTTGACTGTTACCGTTTTCTTATCGCTCGCGGCCTGTACGGTCGGGCCTGACTATAAGCGGCCTGCCATGCCGGTGCCGGCCGAGTTCAAGGAGCTAAAAGGCTGGAAGCCGGCGCAGCCGCGTGATCATGAGCTTGCCGGCAACTGGTGGGAAATCTTTGACGATCCGTATCTGAATGCCCTGGAACAGCAAGTCGACATTTCCAACCAGTCCATCGCCCAGGCCGAAGCCCAATATCGACAGGCGCAAGCGCTGGTGCAGGGGGCCAGGTCCGCCTATTTCCCTATCGTGACAGGCAGCGTATCGGCCAGCCGCTTTCGCGCGGCCAGCGGCCAGAGCGTGGCCGTGTCCGGGGTCAGGACGCTGTTCAACGGTGTGTTCAGCGTCGCCTGGGAGCCCGATATCTGGGGCAAGGTGCGCCGGCAGGTGGAATCCGATCAAGCCAGCGCCCAGGCCAGCGCCGCCAGTTTGCAGGCCGTGCGGCTGCTGACTCAGGCTACGCTCGCGCAGAACTATTTTCAGCTGCGCGCATTCGATGCGCAGATCAAGCTCCTGAACGACACTGTCGAGGCCTTTGCCAAAACGCTGAAGATTACTCAGAACCGCTACGCCGTCGGCGTCGCCGGCAAGTCGGATGTGGTGCAGGCCGAAACCCAGCTGGAATCGGCCAGGGCGCAGGCCATCGACTTCGGCGTGCAACGGGCGCAGTTGGAGCATGCGATTGCGATGTTGATGGGCAGAACGCCCGCAGAGCTGACCGTCCCGGCGGCGGCTTTCAATGCCAAAATCCCGCCCATCCCGGTCAGCCTGCCGTCGCAGCTGCTGGAGCGCCGGCCGGATATCGCCGAGGCCGAGCGTCTGGCTGCGGCCGCCAATGCCCAGATCGGCGTGGCCAAGGCGGCTTATTACCCCAGCCTAAACCTGTCCGGCACCAACGGCTACCAGGCCAGCACGTTTTCGAACCTGCTCACCAACGCGGCCCGCTACTGGGCGCTGGGTCCTGCGGCGCTGGCCTTGCCGCTGTTCGACGGCGGCGCCCGCGGCGCGAGCCTGAGCGAGACCATTCACAGCTATGACGCGAGCGTGGCCGCTTATCGCCAGACCGTGCTGGTCGGCTTTCAGGAAGTCGAGGACCATCTGGCCGCGTTGCGCATCCTGGAACAGGAAATCCAGGTGCAGGCCAAAGCCGTCGCGGCTGCGCGCAAGGCCGTCGAGCTGACGGCTAACCAGTACCGGGCCGGCACGCTCAGCTACCTGAACGTCAATACCGCCCAGGCTGATGCCCTCAACAACGAGATCACGGCCGTCGATCTCCTGAGCCAGCGCCTGGTTGCTGCCGTGCTGCTGGTCAAGGCCCTGGGCGGCGGCTGGAGCACCGCGCAATTGCCGACTTCGGATGAAGCCGGCGGCGAGACGGAATGGTCGCAGTTCTTGCCGGTGCCCGTGAAATGATCTGTGCCGAAACTGGATAGAGCCGTAGGGTACGCATCGCGTACCTTTTGAGGTCTGGTTCATCGGAAAACTTTGAAAATGGTACGCGATGCATATCTACAAGGCTATGAAGTGCTTCCCGCACCCGCCACTGCCCGATAATGCAGCACAGTCGGAAATGGATCATAGAAGTGATGGAGCAGCTTGCGCCATTCCTGATATTGCGGAGACTTTCTGAATCCGACCTCATGGTGCTCAACGGTTTCCCAGCGCACAAGAAGAGCGTATTGGTTGTCGTGCTCAATGCAGCGGTTGAGTTCGTGTCCCAAATAGCCGGGCATTGAAGAAATAATAGCCTGCGCCTGACGGAATGAGGATTCGAATTCGAGTTCCTGTCCTTTGCGAATTTCAAGTAATGCGATCTCAAAAATCATAGGTATGTAAAAGTGAATGCTATTGAATAGTAAGCGCTATAGGATATGCTGAACCAGTGAAGCGCATCAATCGCGAATGATGCGCCTCGTGCCTCCCTTCGACTATAAAACAGCGAGTGTTTGCGTCTAAACCAAATTGCCTGGCTCCGCTCATGACGATGATTTTTTAACGCGTCCTGGCAGTCAGGATCAGATGTGCAACTCGCGCGGGCTCATCCATCTGCACGTAGTGACGGGCAGTCGGCAGTAGGAACAGGTCTGATGCGGGAAAGATGTTATGGAAGTCTTTCGCGAGTCCGGCATTCAGGTAGGGATCGCTCGCCCCGAAAATGATCCGCACAGGGCCATCGAATAGAAGAAGCTCAGGGATTCTTTTCGTGTTGGCCTGTATCGAATTCCCCAGGTCGCGGTTGAGCGTGACAAACGCTGGAATGGCGCTCGGTTTTTGGGCGAACTGCGCATAGAGCTGGGGCAGAAATTCTTCACGAGGCCCATCGTCGCGAAAAAAAGAGCCTACCTGCCAGAAATATAATCCTCGAAACAGTTGCGGATCACTGGCAATCGCCTGGCTCAGGCGCTTGAAACTCCAGGGGTTGGTTGGTGGCACGACGGATGCCGTCCGCAATTCGAGCAGATCGGCGAATATGGCGATCGCTTC
>CAYPJI010000135.1:0-5922 GCA_964411045.1 uncultured Methylobacter sp.
TGTCGAGCGCTTGACCGGTCAACAGCAAGGCAAGCAGCGCCCCGACCGTTGCTGAAGGCAGCGTCGACAAAATGGTTACGGGATGGATATAGCTTTCGTACAACACGCCCAACACAATGTACATCGCCACCACCGCGGCGACCATCAGCCACAACGTGCTGCTTAACGAGGCCTCGAATGCCCTTGCCGCCCCCTGAAAACGCAACTCGGTTGAGGCTGGCATTTGCAGCCCCTGATGTACGTTACCAATCACCGCCACCGCGTCTGACAAGGCCACACCGTCAGGCAGGTTGAACGACACGGTAGCTGCCGGGAACTGGTCAAGACGACCAACAGACAACAACACTGAGTCTTGCCGGACGCTCACCAAGTTCGTCAGCGGGACGGTACCGCCCGTTGCTGTTTGTACATGAATGAAATCGAGGGCTGACGGATCTTGCCGAAACAACGGCCCTACTTCGAGCACAACGCGATACTGCGCCGACTGAGTGAAAATCGTGGAAATCTGCCGCTGACCAAACGCGTCGTACAAGGCTTCGCTAATGGCCGACAAGGTCACCCCAAGACGCGAAGCGGTGTCGCGATCAATCGACAACGTCGTCTGCAGGCCCTGATTCTGCAAGTCATCGGTGACGTCTGCTAACGCTGCCTGCGCGCGTAATGCGTCGACAAATTGTGGCACCCAGGCGGCAAGCACAGCCGGATCAGGGTCAGATAAAGACAATTGATACTGGGTGCGACTGACCCGGTCGTCGATGGTCAGGTCTTGGACAGGTTGCATGAACACTTCAAGGCCTGACACAGACTTCAAGCGGTCTTGAAGGCGTTGGATGATGACTTGAGCGTTGTCATCGCGCTCGCCCAAGGGTGCCAATGCAATTTGCATACGACCGGTATTAACCGTGGCATTGGTGCCATCGACACCCGTAAACGACGTGACCGATGCCACATCGGGGTCGTCCATAATGGCTTGTGCCGCCTGCTGCTGCAGACGTGACATGCCACCAAAAGAAAGCGTTTGATCGCCTTGGCTGATCGCCTGAATAAGGCCTGTGTCTTGCTGGGGAAAAAAGCCCTTAGGTACCCAGACATACAGCAACCCCGTCAGTACCAGCGTACCCAACGCCACCCAAAGCGTTGCACGTTGATGCGACAACACCCAAATCAGACCGCGGTCGTATGACCGGATCAACTGGTCGATTGCCTCGCCCATGCGGCGCTGTACTGGGCCAAACCCCGACTGAGACTCAGCCCGAAGCAACCGGGCACACATCATGGGTGTTAGCGTCAGGGAAATAAGCAGCGACAGCATGATCGCCACCGCCAAGGTAATCGCGAACTCGCTGAATAAGCGCCCGATGACGTCGCTCATGAACAGCAAAGGAATCAAGACTGCGACCAGAGACAAGGTCAAAGAGATAAGGGTAAAACCGATTTGTGCCGAGCCCTTCAACGCCGCTTCAAGCGGTGACAGACCTTCTTCGAGGTGGCGCGCAATGTTTTCAATCATGACGATGGCATCGTCAACAACGAAACCGGTGGCAATGGTTAGGGCCATCAAGGTCAGGTTATTGATACTGAACCCAACCAAATACATGATGGCAAACGTGCCCACCAAAGATAGTGGCACCACCACGCTGGGAATGAACGTCGCTGTCCAGGTGCGCAAGAAAACAAACGTCACCAGCACAACCAGCGTAATCGCCAACATCATTTCTGTCTGAACATGGCGCACAGACTCACGGATCGTCTGGGTACGATCTGACGCAATGGTCACATCGACACCGGCGGGCAAGCCCCGTCGCAATTCCGGCAACACGGCCTTGACCTGGTCAACCACCTGAATCACATTTGCGCCTGGCTGGCGCTGAATATTCAGCAAAATGGCCGGCGTGGTACCAACCCAGGCGGCCTGGCGAATGTTTTCAGCATCGCGCACCACTCGGGCCACATCGGCCAATCGCAAAGCACCATCATTTTCATACGCCAGAACCAGCGCTTCGTATTCTTCGGGTGAACGCAGCTGATCGTTGGCATTGATCGTGGTGGAACGTTCTGGGCCATCGAGATTGCCTTTAGGCTGATTGACATTGGCTGTCAGAATGGCCGAACGCACCGAAGACAGCGTCAGCCCATGCGAGGCCAGCGCCTGCGGGTCAACCTGAACCCGAACAGCTGGGCGCTGACCACCGGCGATACTGACAAGGCCAACCCCGGAAATCTGTGACAACTTCTGGGCAACGCGCAGATCAATCAGGTCACGAACTTCGTACAAAGGCAAGGTGGGCGAGGTCACCGCCAAACTAATCACGGCGGTATCGGCTGGATTGACTTTGTTATATACCGGCGGCGCAGGTAAATCGCTGGGCAACAGATTAGAAGCCGCGTTGATGGCGGCCTGAACTTCCTGCTCGGCGACATCCAGTGGCAAGTCCAGACCAAACTGCAGCGTGATTTGCGACGCGCCACCCGAACTGGTCGAGCTCATTTGGGTCAGACCGGACATCTGGCCAAACTGACGCTCAAGGGGTGACGTGACCAACGCCGTCATCACATCGGGGCTGGCCCCCGGATAAGACGTAGTGACCTGAATCGTTGGGTAATCGACCTCGGGCAGCGCCGAAACGGCAAGCAGTCGGTAAGCCAAAATGCCTGCAATCAGCAGGGCAATCATCGCCAGCGTCGTGGCAACTGGCCGAAGAATGAACAGGCGAGACAGATTCACGGGCGACCCTTACGGTTCAACAATCTGAACGCGTGTGCCATCACGAAGGCGGTCTACACCCTCGGTCACTACGCGTTGCCCCGCCACTAGACCATCGACAACGGCCATACGGCGTTCTTCGATTGTGCCGGTAACTATTGGCTTCACCGTGACCGTATTATCTTCACCCACCACGTAAACAAAAGCGCCCCCCGACCCCTGCTGCACCGCGCGGGTCGGGACGATGATTGCATCGGGCTGCGTGCTGACACGCAATCTGACATTGACGAACTGGTTGGGAAAGAGGGTCTCGTCTTCGTTCTCGAACCGGGCCTTCAAACGCACCGTGCCAGTGGCAACGTCTATCTGGTTATCAAGCGATGCAAGCTCACCGCTGGCCAGCAACTGGCTTTGCGAGCTGTCATAAAGTTCGACGACCAGAGGCTGCCCCCGATTAAAACGTTCGAGAACATTTGGCAGCTGGACCTGGGGCAAGGAAAACATCACAGAGATGGGCTGTGTTTGGGTAATAACGACCAGACCGTCGGTGCTGCCGGCAGAGATCAAGTTGCCCTGATCAACTGAGCGCAAGCCCAGGCGCCCGCTAATGGGTGCCGTGATTTTTGAAAACTCGAGTTGCAGGCGGGCACTGTCGACATTGGCCTGGTCCGACTTCTGCGCCCCTAAATATTGTTGCACCAGGGCCTGCTGCGTTTCCAATTGCTGGCGGGCCAAGGAGTTCTGACTGTACAGCTGCTGATATCGTTTTAAATCACTTTGGGCGTTTTTCAGCTGCGCTGCATTTTGAGCCTGTTGACCCAGCGCCTGATCCAGTTGGACCTTCAAAGGCCTGGCGTCAATCTGCGCCAGCAAATCGCCCGCCTTTACTTTTTGGCCATCTTCGAAATAGATTTTCTGCAGCTCACCGTCGACACGACTGCGAACGGTCACGGTATTAAAGGCCGTAACGGTTCCCACGGCAGTGTAAACGGTGTGAATTGGCCCTTGCTCGACTGTGGCCACGCGCACCGGCACGGTCATGGCGGCCATCATGCCAGCCATACCCGCTGGGCGATTACCAGGCGCTTGCTGCGCCGGCTTGCCCCAGTACCAATACGCCAAAACACCCAGCAACCCGACAATAACCAATGCCAAAATGCCTTTGCCTAACCTCTGCCTGTTTGCCATGGAAGCGCTTTGCTCCTGTCGTATCGGGTTGATTGAGTTTGACTGCTATTCTCGCTCAGAACGCTATCGAAAGGCGAACAACGCCCGGCGTTCTGAAATCAAACGCAACAATTACGCGACGATTGTGAACAGGAAGCGCTTAAAAATTACAGCGCGACAGCCGGAAAGGAACCCGCTTGGTTACCGATATCGGCTTGAGTTCGTTATCTTGCATGGAAAACCGCACCCAGATAACGTATTTGTTGGCGCTCATTTCTGGGAAAACGCCCAAAGCCGGGTCGACCCATACGCGCAACAACTGAAACGACTTGCCCGTTAGCATTTCTTGGTAAGAGCCTTGCTCGGCGGCAGCATCGACCGGATTGCCCGATTCCCGGAGCAAGCGCAAGATTAGGGCCAGACCGTTATACAAAGGCATGAACGGGTTGATCCATTGCTGCAGGTCTTTCATGCGGGTATGAAGCGGCTTGATTTGCCAAGCGTAATACGAAGGGATGTCGGCCGGAGACGACCCGCCAGGCACAGTAAGGCGCCCCCGTAAACTGGCCAGCCACTCGTTGTCGCGCAGCACCTGGCCAACGCGGCCCTGAGCCCCAAGTTCAGCACACGCTTTTTCGATGTCGGCCAGCATTTTTTCTACGGCGGCGGTATCGACCCCAGGATGCTGCCGAAGCGCAGCCAGCGCAGCGCGCTGTCGATCAAGGTCTTGAAGCACCGACCCGCGCAGGTCGGTTCGGTCGCAAATTTCAAGCAAGTCGAACAAGGTCGACATTGCGATTTGATGATGATTGACGTCTTCCTGTTCGGCGAAGAAAAACAGACGCCCGAACAGGTGCTCGACCCGAAGCAAGGATCGAACCCGTTCGTTACAGGGATATTCGTACAAAATCACTCGAACAGCTACCTTCTTTTTATGTTTGAGTACCCAGTGTGCACCAATACTCGTGCAACTGCCGGGCGCGCTCCTGCAATTGCGGCGGCGTTGTGTTGCCATCGTTAAGCACGACATCGTGGGCAACCGCCAAACGCGCCTGGCGCGTAGCCTGTGCCAACATGATACGCCTAATGGCTTCGGGCGTCAGCCCGCTGCGAGCCTGCACCCTGGCAATTTGAGTGTCGGGGTCGCAATCAACAACGCAGACCCGGTCGACCCTGTCGAGCCATCGTTTTGACTCTACCAGCAAGGGCACAACGAACACAAGATAGCACCCTTGGGCCTGCGCTGCCTGAGCTTGTGTAACCTCGGCTATCAACGGGTGAATAATCGCTTCCAGACGAGCCCGTGCATTTGCATCTTGAAAGACCAGCTCGCGCATGGCTGCGCGGTCGAGCGCCTGATCGGGCGTGATGACACCCGTGCCGAATTCGCGGCAGATTGCCTCGATGGCCTGCCCCCCCGGCGCAGTCAGGTCGTGGGCGATGACATCGGTGTCAATGACGTAAGCCCCCCATTCCTGAAACAGGTTTGCCACGCGTGTTTTACCCGAGCCTATTCCCCCGGTGAGTCCGATTTTCAGCATAAGTGTTGCCCGTCACATTTGTTTTCCCTATTTTAGGGCGAGAAGCACAGCAAAAACACGACCCCCGACAATGACAGGCAAGGCCCGAAGGGAAATGACTGCACCACCCCTTGAAACCCGGCCCGGGAAAGTGCCAACAACACCCCAAGGGCACAGGCAAGCAGCAAGAGTTCTGGCAATACGGCCACGCCCACCCAGGCGCCAAGCGCTGCCGCCAGCTTGAAGTCACCGCCCCCCATACCCTCACGCCCCCTGACCCAGCGGTACAGATGGAAGACGGCCAGCAAAAAACCGTAAGCAACGATGGCACCGCCAAGCGCCTGCCAGACATCTGGGCCCAGCCCCAGCCACGACCACAGCAAACCGCCCCACAATAATGGCAGGGTTAGTTCGTCGGGCAACAAGCCCGTGTACCAATCAACAACTGCCAAAATACCCAGCGTTAGACATACGGCAAGCACTACCAGTGATGAGAGCCAGTCGGCATGGCGAACCGCCAGAATAAGCCCC
>CAYPJI010000136.1:0-1387 GCA_964411045.1 uncultured Methylobacter sp.
GTGCAGGCGCTGGTCAAGCTGCCTTTTGTCGAATACATTGAACAGGCGCATACCTATGAACACAGTCTGGAGGTGCATCTGCCTTTTCTGCAGGAGATGCTCGACGACTTCAAACTGATCCCCATTGTGGCTGGCGACGCTACGCCGGAACAGGTCAGCCAGGTTATACAGATGTTGTGGGGAGGCAGTGAAACGCTGATTGTGGTCAGCTCAGACCTGAGCCATTTTCATGATTACACGACCGCTCAACAGTTGGACAAATCGACCAGCGAGGCCATAGAGCATCTGCAATATGAGCATCTCGTTTCTGGATCTGCTTGCGGCAAAGTGCCGGTCAGCGGGCTGCTGAAGCTGGCGCGGGATAATTCACTCTCAATTAAAACCATTGATTTGCGCAACTCCGGCGATACCGCAGGCGATAAAGACAGAGTTGTAGGTTATGGAGCTTATGTCATTGAATAAAGAACACCACCGCTGGTTGACGGAGCTGGCAATTAATTCCATTCATCATGGCTTGAAAACAGGCAAGCCGTCGATCATCGATTTAAACGAATACCCGGCCGAACTGTCAGAACAACGCGCCACGTTTGTGACGCTGCACAGGCAGCACCTGTTGCGCGGCTGCATCGGCACGCTGGACGCGGTCAGGCCGCTGGCGGTCGATATTGCTGAAAACGCCTTTTCAGCGGCCTTCCGCGACCCCCGGTTTCCACCGCTGGAGGCTCATGAATTGAGTGATCTGGACATCCATCTTTCCCTTCTGACGCCGGCCGAGCCGATGTCGTTCACTTCGGAGCAGGATCTGCTGCAGCAGTTGCAGGCAGGGGCGGACGGGCTGATCCTGATGGAAGGCCTCCGGCGCGGCACATTTCTGCCCTCGGTATGGGAAGCATTGCCGGAACCTGAACAGTTTCTGCGGCACTTGAAACAGAAAGCCGGACTCGCGCCCGACCATTGGTCCGATACGCTCAAGGTATACCGCTACCGTACCGAAATGATTGCCTGAGTCAGGATTTGGCGCGGCTGATCACAAACACGCCGGCCAGCACAAAAACCGTGCCGGCCAACTGCATGACCGTAATGGGTTCACCTAGAAATAAGAATGCCAGCGCCAGTGTCGCGATCGGGCCGATCATGCTGATAATGGAAGCCGAGCCGGCGCCGACTCGCCTGATGCCGGCATTCATGAAAAACGACGGCAGTACGGTGGAGAAGATCGCCATCAATAAGGCCTGTTTATAAACTTCGGCAGGAAAACCGGTCAGCGCCAGGCCATGACCGACGGCAAAATGCATGAGGGTGGCGATACTGGCGATCGTCATCGTGTAAGCCGTGAAACGCGCGGAGCCTATGCGCCGGCCCATGACGCCGCTGCCCATGGTGAAAC
>CAYPJI010000136.1:1397-5874 GCA_964411045.1 uncultured Methylobacter sp.
CACGGCGCCGGCCAGTACCAGCGACGATCCCAGCCAGATGCCCGATGATTCCATAGTCAGCTGTTCGATAAAAACCATGAGCATGCCGGCATAACTCAGAGCCAGCGCGATCATTTCGCGCAATGAAATGCCTTTTTTGTACATCAGCGCCGAAAACAGCACGACGAAGGTCGGATACAAGAACAGGATGATCCGCTCCAGCCCGGCCGAGATGTACAGCAGGCCGATAAAATCCAGATAGCTGGCGATGTAATAGCCCGTCAGGCCCAGCACGGCAATCACGGCCCACTGTTTTTTAGTAAGCGCCTCGGCCGGCGATTTCCTGTTATGCCAGAGCACGACCGCTAGAAAGAACGGCAGCGAAAACAACATGCGCAAAGTCATCAGACTGATTGCATCAATTTGCCCTCCAGCCGCGTAAGCCAGCTTGATAAAAATGGCCTTGGCCGAAAAGCCCAGGGCGCCGAGCAGCACCAGACCGCAGCCGATAAGCAGGTTGCGCTGCCCGGGCGAGGCGGCGCTCATGATCGCGCTCCCATCGTCTGTTTTTTCAGGCGCGCTATCAGCTGCCTGATGGCCGGTTCCTGCTGTACGATGCTGTCGCAGAGCTGAAACTGCTCGGCCGCGCGCCGGAGATTTTGCCCGGGCTCCGTCACTTTGAAATAACGGTCGCCTTCCAGATGATCGGTAAAAAACCGGAGGCCCAGTTCAAAAGGAATCAACCGTATGGCCGGGTACAGATAATCGTAATCGTAATCGGAAAAGAACGCGCCGGCCTCGGTCAGATAGCTTTCCAGGATAACGGCGCAGCAATCCCTATCGAACCCGGTCGGGTCCGTCGTCTGGCAGCAGGAGCGCAGGCAGTCGCCGATGTCGTAATGCACCAGCCCAGGCTTGACGGTATCCAGGTCGATCAGGCTGACTATCTTTTTGCTGTCCTTGTCGAACAGGAAATTATTGAGCTTGGGATCGCCGTGTATCACGCGCAGGGGCAGCAAACCCTGTTGTTTTGCCGTTTCCAGATCGCCGGCAATATGCCGGAGCCGGCCGATGAAATCGGCGCAATAGCGGCTCTCGGGTTCTGAAAGCTGTGCAGTCGCCAAAACCTGATCATAGCGGCTCAGGTAGCCCGGCGTGATATGAAAACCGGGCAGGGTATCGTGCAGAATGCCGGGGTCAAGGTCGCTGAGCAGGCGATGAAAATGGCCCAGCGCGAATCCAGCCTGCGCCGCGTCATGTGTACTCTTGATGACTTCCAGGCTTTCGGTGTTGTCGATAAAGCTCAGCGCCCGCCAGTAATTACCGTTTTTTTCGTAGCAATAGCCACCTTCGGCCGTCGATAAAATGTCCGGGATCTGCAATTTGACCGAGTCGGCGTTTTTTTGCAGGAGATGTTTGTTTAATGTGTGCAGATTCTCGATAATTTGCGCCGGCTGCAGGAAAACCGTCGTGTTGATGCGTTGCAGGGCAAACGGCGATGATTCCGTCGTGACCAGAAACGTATCATTGATCAAGCCATTGCCCAGCGGTTGTATATCAATGATGGCTTGGTTTGCGGTGAATTGGCGGGCAACAGAAAATAGTGGCTCTAAGGCTGGCATGGCGTTTTTCTAAATCCGATGAAGCGGCTCATGGCCAGCTTTTTCAAGCTTAGCCATGATCAGGTTTTTATTATGGATATTATAAGCGGCTTTTTTTCAAAATATAGATAACTGTCTTCGCCAAGGATGTGGCGAAAGTCATTCCTGCGCTTCAGCTCTCAGAGGCGGAGCTGCCGATTAGCTGACGGCCGGTTCTTCCGGTATTGGATGGCTTTACAAAACGCGCAGCGATTTGTCAGCTTTATGCATCGCAATCACATAAAGATCCAGAAGGCCATGCAGGTGACACCCGCCGAAAAACCCATCAGCCATTTGGCTTTTCCGATTGCCGGTAAAACCTGCCAGTAAGCTGAAATTTCCTTTTTCAGCAGCAGCCAGCTGATCGCAAGACTCTGACTGCATTCGCGGAACCAGCGAGGCAGCATCCGCAACAGCTTGTACAGTTTGTACGACCCATAGCAGGCGATGGAGAACATTATATAAAACACAATGACTTGCGTCTTATGACGGTCCGTATGGAAAGTATGCTCGACGATCAGGTCAAGCGTCTGTTCAAACAATTCGAACGAAACATGCATCAACTCGAGCAATAAGTGGAACGCTGCATCGGACAGTGCAATGACGGTAATAATGACCGCCAGGATTAAATTGAAGGCAACTTTTCGATTAATGGATAAAATCATGTGTAACTCTCCAAATGGCCGGTCCATCAGGCAACCCCCGCCTCTTTAATATCGATGGTGCCATGGCTCACGCCAGCAAGCATAAAATCAATATCATCGCTGAAGACCGGCATTTTTAACGGCTGCCGGCTTGAGAGATCCGCAATCCGGCTCTAGTAGCGGATCGTTTTCTTGAATCAGATTCTCCCGGATAATTTCCTGGGCCTTGGATTCCGCCTCGATAAGTTCATCGATAAAGATGTCAGTTTCATACTCCTGGGTGGAAACTGTTGTCAGCGAAGCGTCCAGAGACTGTTCCGAATCCTGGACGTGGATCGCGGTCTTGGTGGAAAGTCCCGGACGAACGGGATTTTTCAGCACCTCATCCTTCCGAAGCCCGATCCGCACGGGAACGCGTTCCACGATATGAATAAAATTTCCGGCCGCGTTTTCCGGCGGCAGCAAGGCAAAAACGCTGCCCGTGCCCGGCACCAGCCCTTCCACCGTGCCATGATAGATGCGGCTCTCGCCGTAAAGATCGACGGTAATCTCCGCCAACTGGCCGGGCCGCACCCGCTCCATCTCGGTCTCCCGCAGGTTCGCCTCTACCCACAGATGCTCCAGCGGCACGAGCGTCATCAGCTGGTCGCCGGGCTGAACCCGGTTTCCGACCTGTACCTTGCGCATGGACACATAGCCTGAAACGGGCGCACGGATGTGCTGCCGCGAGTATTCGAGATAGGCGGCGATGAATCGATACTTGGCCGCTTCCACGTCCGGGTGCAGTGTTCTGCTGGTGCCGCCCACTTTCGCGTCCACGGATTCGAGCTCCGCCTCGGCCTCCCGCCTATCGGCTTCGAGGGCCGCCATCTGATCCTCGGCATTTTGCAGGGCCTGTTCGGATACTGAACCGTTCGGAAGCGCCTGCCGCAATCGGATGACATCGTGGCGCACCCGCGCCAGCCGGGCCGAGCGGGCCGTCAATTTCTGGCACATTTGCCGGCGCGTGGCGAAAACGGCGCCGATCTCGCGCACGATCTGTCCCAGCTCGCCCCGGCTCCGGCCCAAATCAGTCTGTGCGCGATGTTCATCGAGGCGGACCAGCAGATCGCCCTTGTTCACGTACTGGCTCTCCTCGACCAATACCTGCGTGACGATGCCCGTTGCATCCGCCTCCACCGGAATAAGGTTGCCAGTGACAAACGCATTACGGCTGACCACCCAGAAACGGCTGTAGCGCCACCAATAGCCGGCATAAGCCATGGCCCCCACGGCCAGCACGAGCGCAACCGATAACAGATAGCGGTTGCGGCGGGTACGAATAATCCTGGAATGAATGCTCATAAATTTTTATATCGGCAATGCCAAATTTTATTTCCGAAAACAAGTACATATATTTTTCAGCGCTTGCCCGGGCTTGTGCCGGATAAGCCGGCGGCTGTTTGCGTTTTCGTCCGCTCCGGGCTTCCGTTAAAGCCGCCATGGCAACCACCAGCGCCACGTCTGCTCCGGCGGGCGCGGACTGATCTTGAAATCGTTCACGTACCCGCCGCCCAACGCTTCCGCCAAATCCACCATGGCGATCCGCTGTTCCGCTTCCAAGTCCTTCAAGACATATTGCTGATCCAGCACGGCCGTCTCGCGCGCCAGCAACGCCCGGCGGTCATCCAGGCCGCTGCGGAAACGCTCCTGCACGAGACCCAGCTTTTCGTTCTGGGCGGATAGCAGACGACCCTGTGCGTCGAATATGGCGCGCGTCTCCCGCCAGCGGCTCAGGCTGTCGGCGACCTCCTGCACGGCATGCAGCAACGTGTCATTGTAAAGTTCCACCGCGCCGTCGTATTCCGCCCGCTGCGCCGATAATTCCCCGCGCAGGCGCCCGCCTTCGAACCAGGGGAGCCGCAGCCCCGGCGCGACGCCGTAGGAGAAACTGGAGCCGGAGAACAGCAGATTGGCCAGGGAGCTCGCCCCTTTCGTCAGCCTGAGGGCGTTCAAGCCGACAAAGGCCGTCAGATCGATGGTGGGCAGAAAACTCGCCTTGCTGACCTTGACCCGCTGTGCGGCCGCCTCGACCTGGTGCAGCGCGGCGGCAAGATCCGGGCGCTGTCTGAGCAGTTCCAGCGGCAGCTTCGCCGGCAAGCGCATGCCTTCCGGGTTGATCGCCGTGTCGGTGAACAGGCTTTGCGTTGAATCGGGCCCGCCGCCGATCAGCCG
>CAYPJI010000137.1:0-5871 GCA_964411045.1 uncultured Methylobacter sp.
GAGCACCACCTTGACATGGTGGGGGTCGTTGGTTCGAGTCCAATCGCGCCTACCAGACTTTATAAAGCACTGCTATCGCGGTGCTTTTTTTATTGTACTAACTACCATAGTTGACGAAAAATGCCGGTAATTACCCTTCCTGATGGCTCTCATCGCGAGTATGAACAAGCTGTTACAGTGATGGATGTTGCCCAATCCATCGGCGCCGGTCTGGCCAAGGCGACTTTGGCAGGCAAGGTGGACGGCAAGCTCGTCGATGCCAGTACGCTAATCGATCACGACGCTGCGCTTCAAATCGTCACGGCAAAAGACGAAGACGGCGTCGATGTCATTCGTCATTCCACGGCACACCTTTTGGCTCAGGCCGTCAAAGAATTATTTCCTAACGCGCAAGTCACTATCGGGCCGGTCATCGAAAACGGCTTTTATTACGATTTCGCCTACGAGCGTCCTTTTACTCCCGATGATTTGGCAGCCATCGAAAAGAAAATGCAGGAACTGGCTGACAAGGATTATTCAGTCAAGCGCTCTGTATTGCCCAGGGATGAGGCGGTAAAGTTCTTCAGAAATCAGGGCGAAGAATACAAGGCTGAAATCATCGAGTCCATTCCGGCCAATGAAGATTTATCTTTGTATGAGCAGGGCGGATTTACCGATTTGTGCCGCGGTCCTCATGTGCCGAGCACGGGCAGATTAAAAGCGTTCAAACTCATGAAAATTGCCGGCGCCTACTGGCGAGGCAATTCCGATAACGAGATGCTGCAGCGCATTTACGGTACGGCATGGGCTGATAAAAAAGAACTGCAGGCTTATCTGCATCGTCTGGAAGAGGCAGAAAAGCGCGATCACCGTAAATTAGGCAAAACCCTGGACTTGTTTCATGCTCAGGATGAAGCGCCTGGCATGGTATTCTGGCATGATAAAGGCTGGACCATTTATCAGCAGATTGAGCAGTACATCCGCCAGAAACTGCGCGCTAATGGGTACGGAGAAGTGAGAACGCCCCAGGTTGTGGATCGTTCTTTATGGGAAAAATCCGGCCACTGGGATAAGTTCGGCGACATGATTTTCACGACGCATTCGGAGCATCGCGATTACGCCATCAAGCCTATGAACTGCCCTTGTCATGTGCAGATTTACAATCAGGGCATTAAAAGTTATCGGGACCTGCCGATCCGTCTGGCGGAATTCGGCTCCTGTCACCGTAATGAGCCTTCGGGCACGCTACATGGCCTCATGCGGGTCAGAAACTTTGTGCAGGATGATGCGCATATCTTTTGTACAGAAGAGCAGATTCAGGACGAAGTTTCGACCTTTATCGACTTGCTGTTTGATGTTTACAAAGACTTCGGTTTTGACGAAGTCATTATCAAATTATCAACCCGTCCGGAAAATCGCGTAGGCGATGATGCGGTCTGGGATAAGGCTGAAAACGCTTTGGAACTGGCGCTCAACAACAAAGGCCTGAAATGGGATCTGCAGCCGGGCGAAGGTGCTTTTTACGGACCTAAAATTGAATTCTCGTTAAAAGATTGTATCGGTCGTGTCTGGCAGTGCGGCACGATTCAGGTCGATTTCTCCATGCCTGGCCGTTTGGGCGCTACTTATATCGCCGAAGACAGCTCCAGACAGGTTCCGGTCATGTTGCACAGAGCCATACTGGGATCGTTAGAACGCTTCATCGGCATTCTGATCGAGCAGCATGCAGGTACATTCCCGGTTTGGCTGGCGCCAGTGCAGGCGGTATTGATGACGATCACTGACCGACATGCCGAATATGCGTCAGAGCTTGCTCAAAACCTCGAAAAGCAAGGTTTCAGGATGAAATTAGACTTGAGAAATGAGAAGATCGGGTTTAAAATTCGAGAGCACTCTATGCAGCGTGTGCCGTATCTTCTGGTGATCGGAGATAAGGAAATGGAAGATCAAACCGTTTCAGTGCGCACACAGAAGGGTGAAGATTTAGGTAGTCTGTCAATCAGTGCATTTACCGACCGGTTAACAAAAGAGATTGAAGACAAAAAGTAACCATACTTTGGAGGATTAAGATATCGCTGCTAAAAAAGATGAAACGCGCCTGAACGATGCCATCACTGCCAGACGAGTGAGGGTAACAGGAGCAGATGGTGAAGCATTGGGCATTATCTCGTTAGACGAAGCCAAACAGATTGCTTATGCTGCGGACTTGGATTTAGTGGAAATATCGCCAAACGCGGATCCTCCCGTTTGTAAGATAATGAACTATGGTAAATACCAGTTTGAGCAAAATAAAAAACTGGCAATTGCCAAGAAAAAGCAAAAACAGATCCAGGTTAAAGAAATTAAATTCAGACCCGGAACTGATGAAGGGGATTATCAGGTCAAGCTCAGAAGCCTAACCAAATTCCTGAACGATGGCGACAAAACAAAAATTACCGTACGCTACCGCGGACGCGAAATGGCCCATCGTGAGATCGGCATGGATTTGTTGAAGCGTATAGAAAAAGATTTGGAAGAGTTAGCCACCGTCGAGCAGTTTCCCAAGATGGAAGGCCGTCAAATGGTCATGGTTATGGCGCCGAAGAAGAAAAAATAAACCGCCGCCTTTTCCATTATTTTTAAAGTTATCAGGCAGCGCAGGATGTGCTGCCGAAGGCGCCATAAAAAATGGCGCGCATAATTCTTCAGGGCCATGCATTTTGCCTTGCTGGGTTATTTTCTCAGGGATCTTGTATCTATAATTATCGGAGCAAACAAATGCCAAAAATAAAAACCAACCGTGGTGCGGCCAAGCGTTTTAAACGCACGGGCAACGGCGGTTTCAAATGTGGACAGTCATTTAAACGTCATATCCTGACTAAAAAATCCACTAAAAGAAAAAGACAGTTACGCAGGCCGGCAAGTATTCATCCATCAGATGTGCGTATGGCAAAGCGCATGATGCCTTACAGTTAATAAAGGAGCGGAATAATGCCTAGAGTAAAACGCGGCGTAACAGCCAGAGCAAGACATAAAAAGATTCTAAAGCAAGCGAAAGGTTACTACGGTGCACGTAGTCGCGTTTATCGTGTTGCCAAGCAAGCGGTTATTAAAGCAGGTCAATATGCTTACCGCGACCGCAAACAGAAAAAACGTCAATTCCGTGCGTTGTGGATTGTTCGTATCAATGCCGCAGCCAGACTGTGCGGCACGTCTTACAGTCGCTTGATCAATGGTTTGACTAGAGCGAATGTAGCGATAGACCGCAAGGTTTTGGCAGACATCGCTGTACGTGATATGGAAGCTTTTGCTGAAATAGCGAAAATCGCTAAAGCAAATCAAAGTCCGCTTTGAAATAAAAAGACGATTACTCTTGCCGAGTAATCTGATTATTCCCCCCTCTCCGGTCGGGGAGGGGTGGAATGAAGGTTTTATCCTTCCCAGATTAAAAAATCCTTTTTGGATTATCCTCCCCATCTACTTAAATAAGCGAGTTGAGCAGTGTCGGCCACTCTAGAAGAAATTCTCGCGCAGGCATTACAACAGCTTGCGGAAGCACAAGATCTTAATCAACTCGATCAAGTCCGTGTCCAGTATCTCGGCAAAAAGGGTTTATTTACCCTGCAGATGAAAGAACTCGGTAGACTTGATCCTGACCAGCGCCGTTCCGTCGGACAGATCATCAACGAAGCCAGGGATCAATTTCAGGAACAGCTGGAAGCCAGAAAAAATATTCTGGAGCATGCTGCACTGGAAGCAAGGCTGTCCAGTGAGCGCGTCGATGTCACCCTGCCGGGACGCGGGCAATTTGTTGCCGGACTGCATCCGGTGACGACCACGCTGAGAAGAATTTCCAAAATTTTTGCCGGCGTTGGCTTTAAAGTGGTCGAAGGGCCGGAAATCGAAGACGATTACCATAATTTCAGCGCCCTGAACATTCCCGAGCATCATCCGGCACGGGCCATGCACGATACGTTTTATTTTGATGCGCATACGGTTTTGCGGACGCATACTTCGCCGGTGCAGATCCGGGTTATGGAATCCGAGCAGCCACCGCTCAAGGTTATTGCGCCAGGACGGGTATATCGCTGCGATTCGGATCTCACCCATTCGCCCATGTTTCATCAGGTAGAGGGCTTTCTTGTCGATACCGACGTCAGTTTCGGCGATTTAAAAGGCGTGATTTACGAGTTTTTACAGGCGTTTTTCGAAAAAGACGTCCAGGCTCGTTTCCGTCCGTCTTATTTTCCGTTCACCGAGCCCTCGGCAGAATTCGACGTTTCATGCGTGATGTGCGACGGTCAAGGCTGTCGTGTCTGCAAGAACACTGGCTGGCTGGAAGTAGGGGGCTGCGGAATGATCCATCCCGAAGTCTTCAAATCAGTGAATATCGATCACGAACAATTCTCCGGTTTCGCATTCGGCATGGGCGTGGAACGTCTGGCTATGATGCGATACGGCATCAACGATTTGAGATTATTTTTTGAAAATGATCTTAAATTTTTAGAACAATTCAGATAAGTTGCAGTTACGGGAAAGCTTGAATCATGCAAATTAGTGAAGCCTGGTTAAGAGATTACGTCAATCCGGCCATATCCACAGAAGAACTGGTCGAGCAATTGACTATGGCAGGCCTTGAAGTCGATTCCGTAACGCCTGCGGCAGCCGTATTCAGCGGCGTCGTCATCGGTGAAGTGCTGGAAATGGAACAGCACCCTGATGCAGACCGGCTCAGAGTGTGTAAAGTCGCTATCGGCGAAGCCGAGCCTTTACAGATTGTTTGCGGCGCCAGCAATGTGCGCGTAGGGCTTAAAATACCGGCCGCATTGATCGGCGCCGTACTGCCGGGCGATTTCAAAATCAAAAAGTCCAAACTGCGCGGTGTGGAATCGTTCGGCATGCTCTGTTCGGAAAAAGAACTGGGTTTGGCGGCCGATGCCAGCGGCCTAATGGAGCTGGCGGCTGATGCCCCGGTAGGCACCGATATTCGCGAATACCTGTCACTGAATGACAGCATTATTGAAGTCGATCTGACGCCTAACAGAGCGGACTGCCTGAGCGTGGAAGGCATTGCGCGTGAAGTGGCGGTCTTAAACCGCATGAATTGGTCGCCGGCTCAGGTCGAGAAAGTTGCGCTCAGTCATCAGGAGTCATTAACCGTAAAGGTCGAGGCGGAAGATGCCTGCCCGCGTTATCTGGGGCGACTCATCAAAGGCGTAAATGCCAAAGCGGAAACCCCGCTGTGGATGCAGGAACGCCTGCGCCGTTCCGGCTTGAGAAGTCTGGGGCCTCTGGTCGATGTCACTAATTATGTGCTGATCGAGCTGGGTCAGCCCCTGCATGCTTTCGATGCCGACAAGCTGAACGGTGCTATCAACGTGCGCTGGGGTAAAGCGGACGAACAACTCTCTTTATTGAACGGCCAGGTTATCACGCTTGATCCTGAAGCCCTGGTCATCGCCGATGACCAGCAGGCCCTGGCGCTTGCCGGCGTCATGGGCGGCAGCGAGTCAGCCGTCAGCGACGAAACGCAGAACATATTCCTGGAGTGCGCATTTTTTGCGCCGCGAAGCATTGCCGGCAAAGCGCGCCGATTCGGCCTCCATACCGATTCATCGCACCGCTTCGAACGCGGCGTTGATCCTACCTTGCAGGAAAGGGCTATTGAACGCGCCACACAACTGATCGTTGAAATCGCAGGCGGCAGCGCAGGACCTATTACCGAAGCAAGAGCCGAATCGGCATTAGTGAAACGACCGGCAGTTTTGCTCAGACGGCAACGCATAGAAAAAATACTGGGAATCGCACTGGCTGATGAAGAAATCGCGGCAATTTTTCAGCGCCTGGGCATGTCGGTAGAAACTCAGGCTGATGGCTGGCAAATTACGCCGCCGGGCTTTCGTTTTGACATCG
>CAYPJI010000138.1:0-5827 GCA_964411045.1 uncultured Methylobacter sp.
TAGTCAGGATTGCTCCAGCTAAACAATTACTTATACGACTTCACGTCGCACTACGCACGAATCCTTACCATCAGCCAAGTTCTGTCTGGCAGTGGTGCTGCGCCCCGAGCAAACCAGGCAGTTTGTGCTATTGCCTCGGCGCTGGGTTGTTGAACGTACCTTCGGTTGGTTGAATCACTCACGCCGCCTCAGCAAAAGCTATGAGCGTATTACCCGTACCGATGAAACCTGGATTTACATCGCCATGATCCGCATCATGTTGAATCGTCTGGCCTGAAGCGAGAATTTCCAAACAGCTTCTAAGGCAGCTTAATCGTGTGTCCGGTTTTAGTGTAGCCATATCAGTCCGTTCCGGCCACTTTGCATAGGAACGTCTTCACCTTGGTGAATATTGGCTCAATTCTGTTGGCCATTGATAAGCAGGCTCCACAAATTCAGCGGAATGGCCGGAGCCGGTAATCTTCTGGCATTACCAGCACTGGCATAAAAATAATCATTACGGTGTTAACCGCAATGATTGCGATTTGTAAAAATATTTTTTCTAATAAAAATACAGCTGATTTTTATAAAGTGCGGCATATGCCATAAAGAATTTTGGGAGTTGTGTCATATAACATAGTTCTTACTGTTTAAGATGCGACAATTTATCCTGCGACATTTTGTCGCATTTTGTTTCCTTTCTTCACTGCCTAACATCCCTCCCGACGCTATGAAGAGTTCATAGACCTTTTACAAGCGGCGGTATCTCATAGCCGCTCTTTTGAGAAATTTTGTTCAACGAAACCTGGCGCAGTCAATTCAGCGCCAGTCTTAGATGCTAATGTAAAGTGGAGGGAGTATGGCTTGGGACAAAGAGGAAGATATGACGATCTATCATGTGGTTGTTAATCACGAGGAGCAATACTCCATTTGGCCGGAGTACAAGGCGGTGCCTAAAGGCTGGAAAACTGTCGGCAGAACCGGTCCGAAACAGGAATGCCTAGATTACATTAAAGACGTTTGGACGGATATGCGTCCTTTGAGTTTGCGCAAGGCAATGGCGGAAAATGCGGGGCTTGGCGACACCAGTGCGGCAAACTGTTAATGGCAGCGCACATCTAGGTCGTTGGACGGTTATAGGCCGGACAAGCTGATCGCATCTTCTATGGTCCTTTGCCGCTTGAAGGGGAGATTAAAAAGTTCCCGAAGTTCGGTAGAGCCGCTTAACAAGGGCCTAGCTTGGTTGCAATTGTCGCTGATCGTGTTTTCTGTGAGGGATCAGGCGAAACTGGCCGAAATCCTGGAAGATGAAAAAGCGGAAACCTTCTTGTATGGATGGACGCGAAAGAAATCCCTTATCAAAGAGTGCGGCGCATATTTTTAGTTAGAAGTCCTTGATTTGCTTTTGGGATGGCTCAAAAATCCGACTCCCGTTCGGCTATCGAACAAACAGCTTGACAGCGGGTGCTGTTTCGGTCGATCGGATTTCGTAGCTGTGCTAACCGTGAACGACGCGCCGCCGCTGTGCAGTATAGCCAATCGCTGGAACGATGCCTGAGACGCGATTAGAGAGGACTCCGTTGGAGGTAAAATGGAAAATTTAATGGGACTAAATTCAATTGCCAAGGATGGAGAAAGCGTAGCAATCGGTGCGACAGCATGGGTGCAGGAGGTAGAGCAACGCATGGAGCGGTTGCCGAGGGAAACGATGCGGCCGACCACCGATTTACCGGTAGTACCACCTTTGGAGGCGGCACTATTAAAAAAACGATATCCGGTGGTAGAACACAGGGAGAACCTATCTTCGACAAGTTTCTTTTCTGATTTTGTGGCAAAGAATCGTCCTGTGGTGGTCCCCAAAGCGTTAAAACATTGTCGGGCGCTCTCCTGTTGGACGGACGATTATCTTCGAGAGGTTGTCGGCTCCCGCACCGTCCTACTCAAGCAAGGCTTGAACGAAGAAGGAGTCACTGGGCTGAAGACCATCACATCACAATTGAGCGATTATCTAGATTGTATGGCGCTTTTCGAAACCCGGCTGCAACGGAATGAGGTATTGGCCAAGGATAGGCCCCCTTATTTGCACGATCTGCCGTTGTTGTCGGTATTGCCGGATGCGGCGAATGATCTCGACGGATTTCCTTCCGGCTATTTTCCGGATTGGTATCGGGCCGATTGGCTTAAATTCGCCCAATTCTTTCTTGGGCCGAGCCAGAGCTTAACGCCCTTGCATTTCGATTGCCTGCTCACTCACAACCTGTTCTTTCAGGTCAGAGGGCGCAAACGCTTCATTTTATTGCATCACGATCAACTGCCGTTCTGTTATCGCTACAAATGGCGCTGGTGCGAGGTGGATGCCGAAACGCCCGATTTTATACGCCATCCTCTTTACCGGAACGCACAGATTCAAGAATGTATTGTAGAGCCCGGAGACATGCTGTACATGCCGTCGGGAATGCTTCACCACGTCCGCAGTCTCGACTGCTCGATGTCCTTCAATGTGGACTGGCATACGCGCGGCAGCGCTATTCAGGGGGTTTTGGCATTGAAACGGGGAATGCCCCTCAAGAACGTTTATTACAATGCGGTCATCGCCCTTGGGCAATGCACTGGACAACCGGCCAGACGCGTGCTTCCCTGGTACCGGTCATATCTGAACTACGTCTCATAAGGAGATTATTGTGCGCTTCATTGAAGAATCCGGATTGACGGGTAGTGTTCAAATAAGCTATTCCAACTTTGTTGAATTGACGTGTAGTAGGGCGGATGAAAAGCCCGACCGGACGGCCTACGTTTTTCTACAGGACGGTGAAAACGAAAGCGGTCGATTAACGTTTGCGCAACTGGATCGGCGTGCCCGTGCTGTTGCCGCCAAGCTTCAAAGCATGGGCATGACCGGCGAACGGGCCTTGTTGCTGTATCCGCCCGGGCTTGATTATATTGTGGGTTTTTTCGGTTGTTTATATGCCGGCGTTGTCGCAGTTCCTGCCAGCCCGCCCGCGCGTCGGCAGAGATCCCGGCTTTTGGCCGTGTTTAACGACGCCGCACCGGCCGTTATCATGACCACAACGGATCTTGCAGTGAAATTCCGCAATGAATTCGCCTTTGGGAGCGACGCCTTCGTCGCGACTAAAGCCGCAAGTCGCGACGAAAGCGTTGCTCCCACGATACCGGAACCCGCATGGTTCGCCACGGATAACCTCGAAGCCGAATCTGCCGAAGACTGGGTCAAGCCTGCACTCAACGCCAACAGCCTGGCTTTCCTTCAATACACCTCCGGTTCTACCGGAGATCCTAAAGGGGTGATGGTTAGCCATGGCAACCTGATGGCTAACCAAAAGGCCATCAAACAAGGATTCGGACATACCGAACACATCACGGTCGTCGGCTGGCTACCCTTGTATCATGATATGGGATTGATCGGAAATTTGCTGCAGCCGCTTTATCTGGGAACCACCGCCATCTTAATGCCGCCCATGGCGTTTCTGGAAAAACCAGTCCGCTGGCTCAAGGCCATTTCAAATTACCGGGCGAACACGTCGGGCGGCCCGAATTTCGCTTACGATCTTTGTCTTCGCAAGGTGACTGCGGAACAAATGCAAGAGCTGGATTTGAGTACCTGGACCTTGGCATTCAACGGTTCGGAACCGGTGCGCACCGCTACAATGGAGCGTTTTGCAGAAAAGTTTGCCGACCGGGGTTTTCGTAGGGAAAGTTTTTTCCCTTGCTATGGTTTAGCCGAAGCCACGCTGTTTGTGTCAGGCGCGCATCTGCCCTCCGAAGGAGACGCGCAGCACTCCGAAGACAAGCCGGGAAGCCGCTCGGTTTCTTGTGGGGCAACGTCCGATCATCACAAAATCCGCATTGTCGACCCTGAAACGGGGAGTCTTTGCCGGGAAGGGCATATCGGTGAAATTCGGGTGGCCGGTCCCAGTATAACCCAAGGCTATTGGAACCGGCCCGAGGAATCGGAACACACATTTCGAGCGCGAATGATCGATACGGAGGACGCGAATCATCAAAATACCAGCGCTCGATTCCTTACGGAAAAAAACATCGAGCAAGCTTTTCTCCGCACCGGCGACTTGGGTTTTCTCCATAATGGTCAACTTCATATAACCGGCCGTATCAAGGATTTGATCATCATTCGTGGCCGGAATATCTACCCGCAAGACATCGAACAAACACTGACCGAGGAAATTCCGGCACTTGTTCCCGACGGTTGCGTAGCGTTTTCGATAAACCATGACGATGAGGAGCAACTGATCGTCGTCGCCGAGATAACGCGTGCGGCAATGCGCTCGGGCGACTATGAGGCGATTGTCGCCGCAATGCGTAAAGTCCTTGCCGAAGTCCGCGAACTGGCTGCCGCCGAATGGGTCCTAGTGCAACCTGGTACGGTCCTCAAAACATCCAGCGGTAAAATTCGTCGCCAACCCTGTAAACAAATGTATTTGGAAAATTCATTGCCTGTGTTGTTTCGTTCGGGTGAGGGCGGAGCTACTCATTCTAAAACCATGGTAGAAAGCGGCTCTTTGTCGTCACAGTTCCATTTCGCCGAGAGCGAAGAGAGACGCATAGGGGCCGTCCATGGAGGGATTCCTCAATTTCAAATTCTGCAACAGGCGCTATTAGCCGTTCCTCAAGCGCAACGTACGGTATTAATAACACGTTTTCTTAGCCAGAAAATTGCTCTGTTGTTAAAAATTGAAGCATCGGCTTTGTCTGCCGATTCATCTTTACGCGCATTGGGACTCGACTCGCTCAAGGCGGTCGAGCTTAAGTACGAGGTAGATGAGCTGTTAGGCATCGATGCGCCTTTGTCGTTGTTTCTATCTGATGATTCGCTGGAAAAAATAGCCGAAATACTATCTGAAATCGCCGAATTCACAGCAAGGGATTCCACCGCGCAGGTTTCCATGGGACATACCGAGAGCGGTGTACATTCCCGTTCAGGTCTGTCCGCGACCCAATTCTCCATGTGGACGATGCAGCAATTGGAGCCGAACAGTATCATCTACAATCTCCATCTGGCACTTCGCATCGCCGGGACTCTCGATCAGGAACGCTTAAAATATGCTTTTCGTTACCTGACGGATCGTCATCCCCTACTGCGCACGTTATACCGTGCCGACGCCAATAACGAAATCATTCAACAGGTGCTGCCGACGTCCGAGTTACCGGAATTTTTTACAGCCGTCGACGCATCCGCTTGGACGGAATCTCGTCTTCAGGATGATATGGCCCGGCGGGCTAGAGAACCTTTTGATCTGGAAGCCGGGCCGCTGTTTCGTACCACATATTATCAACACGGAAAGACAAGATCGGGTCGAGATACCGATGGTCAATCTTTACCCACTGAAACTGGCAACATTCTTTTAATCTGTGCCCACCATATCGCTGTCGATCTATGGTCCGTGCTCATTCTCGTCAGTGAACTGAAAACAATCTATGCCGATTTGTCCCTTGGACAGGAGCCCAGGTTAAACAACCTCAACTCAAGCTACACCGATTTTGCAGTCTGGCAACGGCAGTATCTGAAAAGTCCGTCCTGTGATAAAGCCTGGACTTACTGGCAACGGCAATTGACCGGAGAACTCCCGCTGCTTTCTCTGCCGACCGACCGCCCAAGGCCGGCGGTTGCGGATTATCGCGGTGCTTCGGTAACGATCCTGTTGGATCGTGACGAAACCGAACGACTCAAAAAGCTGGCGGGACAGCAAGGTGTGACACTATTTGCATTACTGCTCACCGCCTACAAAGTATTGTTGCATCGCTATACCCACCAACAGGATCTGATCGTCGGCGTTCCCGCCAGCGGACGCCCTCAAGCACGTTTCGCTTCGGT
>CAYPJI010000139.1:0-5777 GCA_964411045.1 uncultured Methylobacter sp.
CGCAAGCCGAAAGCCCTGAAGGCCACAGCGCCCAATCAGCTGTACAGCTGGGATACTCAGTTTAAAATGAAATTGAGTGTTCGGCCCAATCTGACCCGTGCTGGGATTGGCATCATTGCCTTTGTATTGACCTGTCGATTGGCTTCCGACGCTCCCCGATCATCGGGCCCATTGCTAGTGACCTAATAGGAGCTTTGTGCTGCAACTTGAGTGTCTTGTCCTGGCAAGGGACTGGTGAATTGCCATAAGACATTCAGAGGAGGCGTAAATGGATGACCAACCCATTCAAAATGAAGTGATACTCGGTATTGATACACACTTGGATATCCACGTCGGCGTAATTATTGATTATCGTGGCAAATGGCTCGGCACTTTGTCGATAGCCACGAACCCAGCGGGTTATAATGAATTGCTGAGCTGGGCTCAATCATATGGCCAATTGCGGCGTGCAGGTATCGAGGGCACTGGCACTTATGGTGCAGGTATTGCCCGCTTTCTTCATACCCATGGCGTTGAAGTCTGGGAAATTAATCGGCCAGATCGCTCTCAGCGCCGCTTTCAAGGGAAGTCCGATCCTACCGATGCAGAAAGCGCGGCTCGTACGGTATTATCGGGCAAAGCGCAGGCTATTCCCAAACTACAGCAAGGAGCTGCCGAAGCGATGCGCACGCTATCAGTCGCCAGGCGGAGTGCTGTGAAATCCAGAACACAGGCAATTAATCAATTACGGGCATTGCTGATCAGCGCTCCTGATGACATACGAGCCAAGCTCTGGAAATCCAAACCTGAGCAATGCGTAAAAGCGTGCGTACAGGTCCTCAGTTTAGGCGATACAGTGGCGCTTCAAACATTAGCGACAACTCTTCGGCTACTGGCTAAGCGCTGGTTGTCTTTAACCGCAGAGCTGCGCGAGCTGGATGCCACCCTGGAAAGTTTAACCAAGCAGGCCGCTAAACGCTTACGCAGCCAGTTTGGCGTAGGCCCACAAACGGCGGCCACCCTGCTTGCCGTAGCCGGTGATAATCCTGAACGCTTGCGTAGCGAGGCGGCCTTGGCTGCTTTATGTGGCGCTAACCCGCTGCCTGCGTCATCAGGAAAAACAATCCGCCACCGCCTCAACCGCAGCGGTGACCGAACCGCTAACAATGCGCTGTGGACAATTGTCCTGGTAAGAATGCGAAGTGAGCCGCGAACCCGCGCTTATGTGGCTCGCAGAACCGCCGAAGGTAAATCAACCAAAGAAATCCAGCGTTGCTTAAAGCGCTATATTGTTCGTGAGCTTTATCCGCTTATCCTGGCTGATCTGAAAGAGGCCGCTTTTGTGACTTGACATAGGAGCGTCACTCACCTTCTTTACAAAGGATGTCGATAAAATCATACTTGTCTGGTTGCTCAGAAAGCACAATAAGATGAGCCTCGGCGTAATCCAAAAAGATAGACCCATGACAAAAAAAACACTGAACTCGATCAGACTTATGTCCGGAGCGGCTCTTTTAGAAGTCATGATTAGCCCTGGATGTATGACTGTGTCAACCTTGGAATCGTGTCCTCATAGGGCGGGGCAGGGTATGGAGGAGACTTACCCTAATCTACCTCATGGCGCCGAAATTCCGGTTGATCACATCGTTGTGGTGATGCAGGAAAACCGGTCATTTGATTACTATTTTCAGAAACTTCCCGAGTATGGGCAACCAGCTGTGGATATCGCTCCCAGCAATGCGTCAATGATGGATCAAGACAGAAGGAAAGTAACTTTAAAGCGAGCCGATACGCCTTGCTTGAGGGATGAACCGCATTCCTGGAACAAGGTGCACGAGCAGATCGCAGGCGGAGCCATGAACGGCTTTGTTTCTGCGGGTGCAGCAGACGTTATGACTTATTACGATGCCTCATGGATTCCGTACTATTATGCTTTAGCTAATACTTTCGCCATCGCGGACCATTATTATGCGAGTGTCCCTGGTCCCACCTGGCCCAACCGAATGTATATGCTGTCAGCAACTTCTTTCGGACATATTCGCAACGATCCACCGCCACCGAAGGACGAGGAGCGCTCAATATTTCACCAACTCGAACAAACAGGCAAAAGCTGGGCAGTTTTTAGCGCCGCGGTGCCGTCATTCGAAGAGCAGATTTTCCCTAAGCTGCGCTCAGAAAAAGGTGAGCATTTCCGCACTGTCGACGACTTCCTAACCACCGCAAAGGCCGGTAAACTGCCGAATTTTTCCTGGGTCACGTCAGCAGGGCGCCACAATGAGCACCCTCCGAAAAATATTCAGTTGGGCGAGAAATTTGTTGCACAAATAATTGATGCGGTAATGAAAAGCCCGAATTGGCCCCGCACCGCTTTATTTTTCACTTACGATGAGCACGGGGGATTTTACGATCATGTACCACCGCCAAAGGCTTGCCCACCCGATGACATCCAGCCAATTCGAAATGCAAAAGATGTATTCGGTAAATTCGATCGCCTAGGGGTACGCGTACCTATGATTGTGGTATCGCCTTATGTGAAAAAACACTACGTATCACATCAAATCTATGATCACGCCTCTATCCTGCGTTTCATACAAGCACGCTTTGATTTGCCGGCATTGACTGCGCGTGATGCCAATGCGTTGCCACCTGTCGACATGTTTGATTTTGAGCATCCAACATTCGCGAAACCTCCGGTACTCCCTGTAGCTGTTGAGGACCCAAATTTTCTAGACAAGTGTGAGGATACCGTGCGAACTCACTATAACGATGAACCGATAACAGAAAAATAATGCCTATCAAAATAGACAAATCATTAAGAAAACGAAGGCACTCCATTGGATCAGACTTTTCAGTGGTGTAATTTCCAGACGATTTCATTCGTGAAAACTGTTTGCGTAAATTATGGCCGATATTATCAGTGACTTGACACATGCCGGTTATAAAACGCTGCAAAAATGTTATTGAGTTAATTAATGAATCGCGCACACAATAGAAAAAAATAAGTCATTAACTGTAAGGGCTTGCATTTGAAAATGATCGGGCTCGCAATTATCCCGAGTTTCGGCTCGAATTAACTGCCAGTGAAAATCCCGCCCAGCTTACAATATCTGCAACTGAGCTCGCATTCCATTATCGCGGGCTCAATTTAATCGCAAGTGAAAAATGTAATCAATGATGAGTACTTATATGATGCTAGAAGAAGATAACTTTATGAAAGAAGATTGGAATGTCTATGATATTTATAAAGAATCCATAGAAAATGGATCGGTCATAGAGATAGATAAGCAATATAGAATATATATAATGATTGATTCCGGTGACCGAGAAAAAATTAAAAAATGCTTTACAGAAGTTTGGGAAGGGATCCCAAAGGAACATAAAGACATTTTATTTCGCTATTGGGATAGCAAACCTTATCGCCATGTTCGAATAAACGTTTTACTTAAAAGCATGACATCGGGTCAAGCTTGGCAAGGAAAGGAAATAGAATTCAATGCTAAGGATTTTGACGAGTTGCCTGAAAGTGCTTGTCGCTTCCTCATTGCACATGAATTAGGACATTGCATGCTATATGCTCAAGGTATCAAATTAGATAGCGTAGACCATGACATCGGTAGAGCTCGGTATTGTGATAGTACTGGCCATTTTTGGGGGTACAAACAGGACCATGAAAATGAAGCCGACCGTTGGGCAAGGGCTTGGGGTCAAACAATGGACATTTTAGCTAATGGTTTCATATTGCCTGATCTGAGCATTCCTGATGATTTATTAGTTGAATATGACTACACCTTGAAACTTAGCTGTTCGGGAGTAATTGGTTTGCTTGAAAAGCAAGATATTAAAGAAGGCGCCCGTATTCAAACGCTTTTACAACAAGCGGATGATAAAAGAATTATAAAACTCACTGTCAGGCGTGAAAATAGCTCAGAAGAGCAAGAGATTTCTCTTAATAATCCAGTTTGGGACAATACGTAGCCTAAGGGTTAGGAAGCAATGGAACGTAAAACCAGGTTAAGCATCGGTATCGTTGGGATCAAGCAATGGCCACAGCTCGCCTCGAGTGTCATGCCACTGTTCCGTTTGAGTCTACCCATACGAGACACAGCTATTGAGACAAATTTAGTGTATCAATAGGGTTAAATTTTGTCATTTTCAGAAGACGATTGCACGGAATGTCAGAAGTTGACTGCACTAATCAAGAAGCCCTCGATTGGTTGTGCATAATTGAAGATAGAGAAGGAGATAGAGATTACAAATAGATCGATGAGAGCGCTGTACTACTTCATACGCTAAAGAGACTTTCTTTTGATAATTGCTCAAGACTTTCAACAACGGCTGAAACCCCGGCGCAAGCCTTTAACTGCTGGTACATAGCTTGATGACCAAGAGCAATGATGTGACCGATATTGGCGGCATGAGCAGACTGAATACCGGAAATAGCGTCTTCGACAACAATACATTCTTGAGGCGGAAGACTAAGATTGCTTGCAGCCTTCAAATAGATGTCCGGCAATGGCTTACCGGGAAGTTGACCATCATCATAAACAATAAGATTGATGTCAAACCACTGCTTCAGTGAAAGATGCGTGATGAAGAAATCAAGGTTGGTTTTTTCAGAGGCAGTCGCAATGGTTCGCGGAATATTGTTTTTCGCCAAAAAATCGAGCAGATCGGTTGCACCAGGCGATAAAGCGAAAAGCTTACCTTGCGATAGACATAAGTTTCGATAAACCGTTTCCTTCATCTGAATGAGCTCATTGAGCTCTTGACTCTGTAAGACACGTCCCGTCAAATAACTCAGTATATGGGAGTTCGTTCGCCCATGAATATGGATAGACAATTCCTTGTTATCGAATTCATACCCTCGAAGTTTCAGTGCGAACTGTTGCCAAGCCTGCACATGAAGGTGTGAGTCCCATAATAGGACACCATTAAAATCAAATATGATACCTTTGAATTTCATAGAGTTTGCTCTAGAAGTTTTCCTTGTTCTAAAAAGCTAAGATTAAGATACCAAGCTTTCTATATAACTGGCTTGATTAACTGGGCTCGATTGAAGGAGGACTTATTCGTCACCTTGGCCTACAGATAGCCTTTAAGTTGAAGCAATCCAAATGCAGCTACCGTGGTGGCATCTTTAATTATGCCATCCAGGACCATACGCTTCACCTCAGCTATCTTGAAAGATTTTGCTATGAGTCCTTGTTCTTCAGGGTCAAGCTTCGCTTCATAGAACTCTAGCTCAGAGGCTAAAAATACATCATAGCCTTGAGTGGAGTAGCCATAACCTAGATAGAGGTGCCCCACATGAATAATCGAGTGCGCTAGTGCCCCTGTCTCTTCTAGCAGCTCGGAGCGTGCCAGAGTCTGAGGATCTATTGCATCACCTTCCCAGGAGCCTTGCGGCAACTCCCAGAATCTTTCCTGAACGGGGTATCTGTACTGTTCAACCATGAGCACACAATCCTCGTGCATCGCGGCAATGACTGCGAAGTCGGGCTTATCAACAATACCAAATATTCCAGGGCTACCGTCCGTTCTTTGAACAGTATCTTCACGGACCGTCATCCATCGATTTTGATAGACAACTCTGCTTCCGGTGGTTTCGATTTCGGGTTTTATCACGGGAAATGGCTCTCCGGAATTAAATGTAAAAATTAAAGATCAACTTCTGAACGGTGAACAAGGAAATATAGGTTTAGTGCAGAAAAATTTAGTCTATTACGTCGTTTATTATTATGCCTTACAGTCTTATATTACTTTGACCATTTTGATCAATTCAAAAGTCTCTCCATTCG
>CAYPJI010000140.1:0-5772 GCA_964411045.1 uncultured Methylobacter sp.
AAAATTGAGATTCGTCGACATTGTCCCTGCTTGTGATGTCGACCCATCAAGGTCCACATATAGGCCATTGCCTGGATAGAAATCAAAGAATCCATTACCAATAAGATCTACCGTTCCGTTGGTTATTGTCCAATTTGCAAAACTGGAGTAGCTGAGTGACCCAGATCCTGCATTGAAGTTATCTTGGAAGATGACTGCAGCTTGAGAAGCTGTGGACACAGCGAGTGACGAAAATAAAACTCCAATCATCAATACTTTTTTATTATTATTCATATAGTTCCTACATATATAGCTTATGATAGTTAATCGGTAGAGGTCATGAACCGGATAATAATGATAAATTATTGATTTACCACTATAGCGCCAGCCTTCACCATAAATAGTTTACCACCTGATTAACTGACAAAACTAGTTTAGGCAGCGGAAAGCAGGTACTAGCCCGTAGGACCCGCGGAACGCAGTGATGCGCATCGATCGCAAACGATGCGGTCCGTACCTCGGCGCATCCTACCGCGCTGTTAAACAGTCCAATATTAACCAATCCGGAAGCACGTCGTAATTGATTCAAGCCTCAGCCGATTGCACCTAACCCTATCGAGTCCGAATGAAAGGGCGATCTAAAAAATTTCAATCTCTTAAGGCAGTATTATGTGCGGTAATGTACAGACGGCATTCAATCATGGCGCTAGATTGTCTTTCAGTATAATTCCTGCGCGATGCACCAGAAGTACTTGAGGAGAAGGATTGTGTCCAGCAATAAGAAGGTTTTATCAGTATTTATTGTCTTCATACCCACATTGTTGTCCATCGTTACCCTATCAAAAACAGCATCCGCAAATATCTGGCCTTCAGCTGGTTCTTTGGAGTTGATTAAGTCTCCCTGCCCGTCTGGACCAGACCAGTACTCAAAAATCACCCAATTAAAAAATGAAATAACCGCAGCCGAGAATGTTAATCAAGCCCGGGAAATGGCGCTTGCCCCCATTGACGGAGCCATCGACGCAATTCAAAATGCGCGCAGCATCACGCCCTTCGGCGGGGATGACCTGCGTACCGCCGAAACCCGGCTTAGCGATGCCCGCTCACGCATTTTAGTGGCATCCTCCCAGAGACAAGTCGCCGATGAATTCTCGGGTATGCTGCTCGCGGGGCTTGACGATGACAGCGCCGCCCGCGTTAGCGCCGGTAACGCGGGTTGTAATTACTCAACGGGGGAGATCATCGGCATCGTGGTCGGCTTGATTTTGGGTATTATCCCTGGTCTGATTTTACTTTTCGTGCTTTGTTAATGGATCTTACCACTGAAAAGATTGCCTTTCTATAATAGACAACAGATGGAATTTGTTAACCACTGGCTTATAGCCAATCAGGGACATTCAAGAATTTCAGCTCGTAGTTCGTAGGATGCGCCGAACGCAGTGATGCGCATCGATCGCGAACGATGCGGTTCGTACCTCACCGCACCCTACCGCGCTGATTTCATCGATAAACCGGAAAGTTATTTTTAACCGAATCCTAATTACCGGCTCGACAATTCAGCCTCTCCAAGTTCCTGTGCGAACATGGCAAATTCCTTTTGCCAGGATTCTTTGTTATAGCCCCAATTGCCTTCTGCCAATAGCATCTCCCCCAACGCTAATTCGGCTTTTACCCGGCTCAGGTTAGCCTCATCATCATCTTCCCAAAGTGCCTGGGCATAAAACAGGTGATTGATCGGATGCGCCGGATGCTCCTTGACCGCCTTTTCCAACAACTCCAGCGCCTTGTCGAGATCGCCTATCCCGCCGGGCCAGGGCGGGGCTTTGAGATAAAGCGCGCCTAAAAGCCGCAGCGGCCCGCCATCGTCGATATCCGGGCTCAAGGCCAGCGCCTGTTTCATCTCGCTTTCCAATCGGCCAAGGTTTTCCATGGCCAGCGTAATGTGTTCGCGCACCGCAAGGCCAAGGTTGGCCGCCAGATAGTAATGCACCGCCCCGTCTTGGCCTCCCCCTTGCGCCAAGGCCGTTTCGGCAAAACCCACGCCCTCGGCGGCGAACTTTTCGCGTTCTTCCTGGTTTGCTTCGCGTTCGGCCAGATGCAGACATAGCCGGCTGCCCAATGCGGTGCGGCGCACTGCCGTCTCCTGAGTGCCGCGCAGGACATTCACTGCGCAGAGCAAAGTATGGGTATCGCTCAAAGGGCCGAGTTGATTTTGTTCGGCTAACAACGCGGCAGCGTTCTGATTGGGACAGCCGAAAAGCGGCTCTGTCCGGATATGTTCATGCTGAAGTCCGGCGCAGCCGACCATAAGTGACAGCATCGAAACGATAGGAAAAAGTCGTGTTTTGCGCAAAGCCTTATTTCCCTTCAGTCCACAGTTTGACCATAGGCTCGAACACAGCCGCGTCCACGTTAACGAAAGACTCCACGCCGAACAGTTCGCATAGTTTTTTACCTTCGGCGTCAGTACACATCCCTTCCAGCGCCTTGCCGAAACGGGCGCGTTCTTCCGCAGTCGTGATAGCGCTGTTGGCCACTACGCCCATCAGCGGGATTTCTCCTGACTCGAAGACAGCTTCAAGCGGTTTCTCCCTATGCAGCGAACCAAGTGCGCCGAATTGCTGCTCGTTCAGAATGACGGCGTCCAGTTCCCCTTTGTCCAAGGCGCGCAACGTACGGATGGCCTGATTGGAGGGCTTCAGGACGAAGAAACGGGCGGGGTCGTATTTCCCCGCAAAAACGATCCTGCCGATGAAGGCCGGTTCTTCCAACACCGTGCCGCCCAGGGTTTTGCCTTTCAGCTCATCCAGGCTCTTGTACTTGTCCTTCTGGACCATTACCCGATAACGCTCGCTAGTGCGGCCTTTGATCCTGGGCTGGACCACCGGCACCAGGTTGTGCGGGTTGCGCAATTCCAAATAGAGGCCTAGCGAAGTGATTGCGAACTTGGGATTTTTTTCGGCCATCTGCTTTCTGCATTCGTCCGGCTTGGTAATGAAGACGCTGTTGAAACTGTTCGCTTGCCACTGGCCCACGCGTTCCACCACACGCAGCATGGAATTCATCGCGCCGTTGGCATCTTTGGCATTGACCGCTCCGCCGGGATAGCACACTACAATCATTTCGGGATTGGGTGCGGCGCCCACGGCAATGGGCGCCAACAGGCTGGCGATGATTAGGCAGATTTTTCGCATTATGGTTTTCTCTTGGAATCGATTAATTGTCCGATGGCCGGAGCCACGATAAGGGTTGCGGTCAGGCAGCACAACAGCCCGATGGTGATGCTTTGCCCTAAGGATGACACGCCCCGGTAGCTGGCCAAAGTGATGGCGCCCAGGCCGGCCAACTCGGTGCCGGCAGCCAGTCCGATCACCTTGCCGGCAGCCAGGCTGACTTGCAAAGGCGTGCAGTCCTTCAATTCGCCCCAGCGGTAGCTGAACCAGACACCGTAATCCACCGCCAGCGCAATCACCAGAGGCAAGGCGACGATGTTGGCGTAATTGTAGCGAATGTCGCCCAGGGCCATCAGTCCCAGCATCCAGCCGCCGCCGATCAGCAAAGGCAAGGTTGCCAGCGCGAAGCCCCGCACGCTGCGTGTCGCCGCCATGATCCAGAGCAGGCATAGCGCCAAGGCCAATTGCGTGCCGTGGGTGAAACTTTCCACCACCGATTTGGCAAGCGCCTGGTGCGTGGTCGGGAAGCCGGTCGCTGTCGGCGAGACACTATAGACGTCTTTTATCAGCGCGTCGAGATTGTCAGGATCATACACGGTTTTTGCCGGAAAAGCGTAGACTGCGATGCCGCCGTCAGCGCCAAAGAAGCGGTCGCGCAGAGTGGCCGGCAACTGCGCCGGCGTGAGGGGTTTGGCCTGGCGCCAGCCGTCGATGACTTTGAGCCCGAGATTTGCATCGGACAGCAAGGCGCGCAAGAAGCTCTCGCTGCGCACTCGGCCCTGTTCGCTATCCGCCGCGAGTTTGGCCGAGATGGCCGCAAGCTGCTCGCGCACGTTTTCCATGCTTTCGACCAGGCTGGCATGTCCGGCGGAAAATGCCTGCTCCTGAGCTTCGTCGATGGTGGCGCTGCTGTTTTCCAGCACCGCCCGCATCAACTCGAATGATGTTGCGGACAAGCCCTCCCGGTCGAGTTCGGCGACTTGCTCGATGGAGTCGTTCCGGGCGAACGATTCCGCGATACTCACGGCCTTGCGGAGGCGTTCATCGGCGTCCGCAGGAAACAGGCCGGCCAGTGACTGTACCTGGGCGATCGTCTTGAGTCTGCCCGCCTCGTCGGCGATCCGTCGCGCCTCCGCCATGTTTCTGGCGGTGAAAATGATGACTTCGGACTGGTAGTCGCTTTCCGCCACCATGCGGCGCTGGTAATAGGCAGCCTGGGAATCTTTGGGCAGCATGGCCAGCACGTCGTAGTCGAACGGGATGGCAAGCCCTCTCAGGCCGCCGATGACAGCAAAGCCTAAAGCCAGCAGGACGAGCACCACGGCAACGGGCTTAGGGAAAGCACCGCTGTGTTTCCCTTTTTTTGCCGGAGCTGGCGGTGTGTCTAACGAGGGGATATCCTTCAGCTTGGGCGGGAATAAGGCGTAAAGCGCGGGCTGGGCCATCCAGGTGCTGATCAGGATCATCAGCACGCCTTTGGCCGCCACCACGCCCAGTTCGGCAAAGCCGGGGAAATCAACCGTGGCCAAGGCGCTGAAAATCAGCAGCGAGGCGCCGCCCGCCGTCAGTACCGCTATAAACGATGAACCGATGCCGGCTCCGATGGCTTCGATCAGCGGTTTGCCTGCGCGGCGCTCCTCGGCGATGCGCGAGGAGGTGAAGATGCCGTAGTCCGCTCCCAGGCCGAACAGGATGGCGATAAAGGCGGCGGTAATCATGGTCAGGTGGCCGACCGTAACCAGAGCCAATCCCAAGCTCCAAAGCACGCCGAGCCCCATAGGGATGAAAATCAGCACGGCCCAGCGCATGCTGCGGACTACCCACAAAATCAATGCGGCGATCAGGCCGGCGGAGGTGAATATCACCAAAGTGATATCTTTGCGGATGTTGACGTATTCCTCGTACTCAATGGCCGGCAGTCCGGTCAGGCCCACGGTGGGCGGCGTGCGGCCGGCGGCCTTGACTTGTCCGGTCAAGTCCGCCGACACCTGTTTGACCTTGTCGACGAAAGGGCCGAGGCTGTTAAAATCTTCGGAGTGGCTTTTCGGATGGACGAATAAAAACAGCATCCGCCCATCGCGCGATGCAAAATAGCCATCGGCCATGCTCCCTGCCCCGCTTTTGGCCAGCAGCCGGTTCCAGTCCAGGCCGGCGGGCGCTGTTTCCGAGTCCAGCCAGCGCCGCCACTCTTCCAGAAAAAACGCCGTCAGGTTCAGGCTTGCTTCGGCGCTTTGCAGATCGATGTCTGTCCCTGCCAGCGCCGCAGGGTCTTTGCTCCAGCTCAGCGCTTTGCGCAGGTTTTCTTCCAACCCCCTTTTGCCCAAGGCGGGCTGCTTTGCCAGTGCTGCAAACTTGTCCAGTCCCTCGGCCGGCATCAGCAGGTAGGCGTGGTCCAGAAAAAACTTCATGTCGAGGCGGGATGTCGCCTGGTCTACCTCGGGCTCCGCCTGAAGTTTGGCGGACAGCTCGTCGGCAAAAGCTTCCAGATCGCCGCGGGGAGCACCCTCCAGGACAACGATCAGATCCGAGGCGGCTCCGAAATTTTTCAAAAAATCGTTAAAGCGCTTAGCTACGGCCGTATCCTGCGGAAGCAATGCCTGCCGTGAGGTATGGACCGGAA
>CAYPJI010000141.1:0-3086 GCA_964411045.1 uncultured Methylobacter sp.
AGACACGCTTACCCGTAGCCGTACCGTACCCTGCCAGCCTCGCCTTTTGGCAATGGCCGGATATTTCGGCGGGGGATTGAAACCGTAGTTGGCGTTAGCGCTGGCCTCGGTATAGGGCTCTGCATTACTCGGTGCCTTGCTTGCCGACGCGGTAGCCTTGGGGGCTGCGCTTGAGTTTTGCGAATTCGACGGCTGCGCTGTCGATTCCACAGGTGAAGGCGCAGGCAGCTGTTCTTCGGCGATCGCCTCTGTTTTTGGCGGTTTCGCTTGTTTGGGCTTTTCCGGCGCTTTTTTCTTCAAGATTTTTTTGACCGGCGTTTTTTTCGGTTTGAGCGGTTCAACCGGCTTGGGCGGTGCCGGCGGAGCGGTTACGGCTTTGGGGCCCGGCGCGGAAACCAATGACACTTCCATCATCAATGGTTGCGCCATCGTGACCGGCTCCTTCGGCTGCAACAACCGTTGGGCGGCCCAGATGTGCAGCAGCATCACCAGAACAAGCAGCAAACTGCCGATCGAGCGAGGCTTTTCTTCTCCGGTTAAAGCTTCAAGCAAGGTTCGCTTTTTGCGCACGACCGATGGTGCCGCACCGCCCAGAAGCGGTAAATTCTGCCCGATCAAGCCCTGTTCGTGGTTGTTGAATAAATACATAGGAAATATGCCTTCCTTAATTTGCACCAATGCCAGGTGTTGTTCACCACTATGCCGGATAACGGCGGCCCAGCCTGCTGGCGCTTTATTATTATTTGGTTAGTCAAGGTAACGCAGGTGCGAACGGCATCGTTAAAAATTGTCGAAACCGGCTCCACCAAAGCATGTCATGAATTTTTTATAACCTCATGGTATTGGTACAAATTGCCGCTGAAGCCTGCTGAAGCTGAGCGGCTTTTCTCACTCGTCCTGCCACTTGCAGGAAAGCGTGTTTAAAAGCGTCGTGAGTCGCTCCAGCTTCACATCCACTTGCGTTACATATTCGCTGAGCTGAACCATTTGCGCCTGAATATCCTTGGCATTCTCATGGACATGCTGGAAATGAACCTGAAAATACCGAGGCAACGGAAACAGATCCAGCAAGTCATCACCCTCGTGAACCCGGCGCTCCTCGGGCATCTTTGGGGGCTTGGAGCTTCTCTTGCGTTCTTGCGCCAGCTTTGATGTTGTCATGCGTCCTTCCTCGCTTCGGTAGTCATCGGTCTTATCGTTTTTTATTAAGACAGAACAGTCCTCTAAATGCCTATCAGCAATAACATTAAGTCGCCCCATAAGTCACGGACAGCCAATGCTTGTGATTCAGTTAATCCATCCCTGGATTCTGGACGTCATCCTGACGTTTTTCTTGGGGTGCTAGAAGCTCCGAACAGCCGTATTTTGGGAGGGAATAACAGCTATTTCAGAACTTCATCTTTTAAGACGTTTCAGATACAAAAATCCCTCACTTCAAAAATAAAAAATTATTTTAAGCGGGTTGTAGGGCTTGGCGGCCTGATGCTTTTGGCATCAACCGATGATGACGAGCCAGTCGCTCAGGTGTGTAATCCTGACTGACAGGCTCTTTTCCAGTGTTTCGAGGATATGCGCCGGATCGCGCAGATTGATGCGGCCGTTGATTTTCAATTGGCGCAGGCTGTTGTCCTTGAAAATAACCACACCGTTTCTGTAGCGCTGCACTTGTTCAATGACATCGCCCAGGGCAATGTCTTCAAAGACCAGATAGCCGTTCAGCCAGGATGTCGTCAGTTTCGTATCGAGCCTGCCGGTCGCGCTGTGTCCGCCCCGGCCAACCGATACGGCATCGCCGTCATGCAGGACAATCGACTGCCGCCAGCGCCGGCCATCCGCCACTTCGACGCGGCCGGACAATACTTTGACCTCATCGCTGCGGCCTTTTTCGTGCACGAAGAACCGGGTGCCCAATACGCGCGTGATGGAATGGTCGCCATGAACGACAAAAGGCCTACGGGCATCGGGCTGCACATCGAAAAAAGCTTCGCCTTTCAGCAACTCGATGGTCCTCTGGCCGCCCTGCATCGTAACCGCCAGCGCGCTGTCCGTGTTAAGCGTGACAACGGAACCGTCCTCCAGACGCACGGTTTTCTGTTCGCCGACCGTCGTCGCATAGTCGGCCTGGAGCAACACGGTCAGTTCAACGCGAAAGACAAACGCCAGCGCCAGGCAGGCGGCCATAGCCGGCAGCAGCCGTTGTCTAGGGCGCGCTTCTTTTTTCAGGCGGGAAATTTCGGGCGGCTTTGTTTCGGCATCGCTTAATGCCTGCTTCAAAGCGGCATCGCCCCACAGCATGCATATATCATCGTACGCTTGCCGATGCGCGGGGTTATGCGCCAGCCAGCGCGCAAACGCGGCTTTTTCTTCATCGGCGACATCTTCCGCGCGCAGTCGCACAAACCAGGCGGCCGCCTGTTCGTCGACCAGATCCTCGCTTCCTGATTCCTCATTAAAATCGTTATCGTGCTTCATATTCGGCATACCTAAACTACTATCAGGACTTACGCAAGCCTGTTGGTAGGCGAAGTCGCCCCACAGGTTTTAAACCACTTGTTTCAGCGGTTGAACAGATAAACTGTGCAAGTCCCTGTCTATATTACTAGACGATTATAATGCTATTTTTCCTCACTTATTTACTGCTTAATGTTCTGGCGCCCCATCCCCGGAAGCTCAATCCCTGCCAGTTAACGGATCAATCGACTTCGGGTTTCAGTGTCAGCCTGTGCTCGGCCTTGCCGGCCAGCAGCGCAATAGGCAGGCCATTCACCCAGTGGCGGTGCTGATCGCGGTAATAAGACGACAGCGGATGCCCCGACTGGCCGCCAGGCATGTGCATGATGCCTTCGTCGAGATGCGCTGGCGAAACGACCAGCCGCTCGCTGGCGCCGAAAGCCGGGCCGACCGCCCGCACGCAATTGGCGCAGCCGGCCAGGGCGTCGGCCGGCATGTCCAGCAAAACCCCGAGCAGCGGCATGGCCTTGGAGAAGGGATGACCGATCCGGGCCTTGTTGACCTGGCCCCAGGTCAGTTCGGACAGCGCCGTATCGGGATAGTCGGTCTTCAGTTGCCGGGCGCTGCGCTTTAAC
>CAYPJI010000141.1:3096-5765 GCA_964411045.1 uncultured Methylobacter sp.
TGGCCTGCAGCGGCGTGTCGATATAAGACCAGGCATAGTTGAAATTTTTATCCATGCTGCGGCTGGCTTCCAGGAACGGACTGAACACGCTTATCGCCAGCTGCCGCCGAAACCGCTCCAGCAGGGCAAATCCAAGGCTATCCGTATCTGCCCTGCCGTTCCAGGCTCGCAGCGTGTCGCGCAGTTCCCGCAGTTCCGGTTGCCGCTCAATCGTCTTGGGCGACAGCAGGTCCAGCGCCAGTTGCTGATAAAACCCGTAGAATTCGTTTCCGGTATCGAGCTGCAGCCCGAACATGGCCCCTTCATTGATGACCGGCATCTCTTTGAGCCGCTGGGTGATGCGGTAGGCGCGGTAGCCGCTCGCGAACTGGCGGCCGATCACGTACGGATACGCCTTGCCAAGGCGACGGTCATTGGCCGATACCAGTATGCCGGCAGCGGGATCGATCTCGCGCGGCAACTGGCGCTCATCGACGTAGCCGTCCCAGCCGATCTTGCCGTCAGCCCAGGAACGGCTGACCGAACCATCGAAACCGACACGCTTGGGAATCTGGCCCATGACCGTCCAGCCGATACGGCCCTGGCTATCGGCCAGCAGAAAATTCAGCTGCGGACCGCCGGTATGGTTGACGACCGCCATGGCCTGCTCCAGCGTTTCAGCCTGATCCAGATCCAGCAACCCGAGATTGACGATAGTGTCGTCGAGCGCGCTCCAGTGCACGGCGACCGGCTTGCCCAGCAGCGACTCCTGGGCCACAGGCCCCCAGATGCTGCGCCTGACGATCACCTGCAATGGCGCGGCATCCTTGATGCGAATGGTTTCGTTGACCTGTTCAAACGGTTGCCATTTATCGCCGACGCGGTACTGATCCGGATTTTGCGGATTGATCTCCAGGCCCACCAGATCCAGGAAATCGCCCGTCAGATTGGTGCCGCCCCAGGCCAACCGCTCATTGCCGCCGGCGATGAACACGGGCATGCCGGGCAAGGTCACGCCTGCCGTACGGCCGGAGCCGTAATCCATTTCGGCGCGGTACCAGGTATTAGGCACTGAAATACCCAAATGCATGTCGTTGGCCAGTATGGCGCGCCCGTCATGCGTTTTCGCGCCGCTGACCGCCCAGGCATTGGAGCCGGCCACCATATCCCGCAGTTGCACGGCTTCGGTCAGTTCCAGCGTAGCCGGCGCATGCCGGGCAAGCGCAGTCTCCAGCGAAGCTACAGGAATGGCCCGGGCGGGCCGGTAAGGTTCGGCGTCGCCATACAGGCTATCGGTGAATCGATCGGTATCCGGCGTCAGGAAAGACACGACATCGGCCGGCAGGCTTTTCTCCATGACCGTCAGCATGCGCTCTTCTTTCTCTGACCCGGCCGTGAGGTTGTCGAACATGCCCAAAGCCACCAGCAGGCTGTCCTCCGGCGTCCAGCGCTCAGGACGGTAGTCCAGAGCTGTGAATTCGAAAGGCAAGGCCCGTGCATTATCGATATAGCTGTTGACGCCGTCGGCGTAAGCTTCGAGATAGCGCCGGTGAGCCTGCGACAGTTTGGCTACGACTGCTTTCGCAACGCGGGAAAAACCGTAGGTTCGCGCTCTGATGTCATTATTGACGGCGATCTGCCCGAACAGCTCGGCCAATCGGCCGGCATTCTTGCGGCGCATCAGATCCATCTGAAACAGGCGGTCGCGCGCCGTGACATAGCCAAGCGCCCGCAGGGCGTCGGCCCGGCCGCCGGCTTTGATCACGGGAATGCCGTGACCATCGGACGTTATCGTGACGGGCGCGGACAGCCCCTGCACTCTGAACTCGCCGTCCTGCGGCGGCAGCGACCGTTCCAGGAACAGGAAGCCCGCGCCGAGCCCAAGCATACTCAGGCCCAAAAGCGTGAACAGGGAATAAAGGAGTAGTTTTCGAATTCGTTGCATGAATGTTCCGGTTTTTGCGCCTTCTTAAAGTTATGCAAAAATTACCACGAAGGTCACAAAGATGCAGACCTGTAAAACTTCGGGCCCTATGTTATCGACAGTTTACGTCATATCGATTTATAGACCGGTATAAGGCGGGTGTAATTCCAGACAGCCGCCAGAAAATAGGGGCATTTTCTTCCGCCGCGCCTGAATTGTCCCCCTGAGCAGGCTTGAGATACATAGATTAGAAGACTTCTTACAGAGCCTGCCGCCTTTTTAACTGAACTATGTTATTTAGGGCATTATGATGCGTGAAAACACTTATTGATGATTGTGTGTATAAGCTATGCCAACATCATTTTCGCCTGAAAAAAAACAGAACCCAATCCCATACCTTCCTGAAACTCATAGCCCGACGCCGCAATAACCTTTTTATGTCTACCGTTTCTATTATTTTAGGCATAAAAAATGCTTTTCAGCTTTTAAGCGCAGACGTGAAATCGCGTATCGTTAAACGCTCATTTTTTCCGGGCGATCTTTATCTGGCTATTAACGACCAAGGAAGAGAAATTGAACATAGAAGCTCTTTACCGGCAACATCAAGACGAATTGATTTACCATGTTTTCGGCATACTGCATTGCCGCGATATCGCTGCGGATATTGTTCAGGAAAGCTACATCAGATTGTCACGCGAAGCCGAAAGGCAAAAGATCGAACATCCCCGCAGCCTGCTGTTCCGCATCGCCCATAATCTGGCGCTCG
>CAYPJI010000142.1:0-5757 GCA_964411045.1 uncultured Methylobacter sp.
CATTGTCAATGCTTATCCCGACGTGCCCGTGCAGATCGGCGGGGGCATTCGCGATGAAGATACCATTCAAGCCTATCTCGATGCCGGCGTTCAATACGTCATTATCGGCACCAAGGCCGTCAGCGAGCCGCACTTTGTCAGAGATGTTGCGCTTGAATTCCCGGGCCATATCATTGTCGGACTGGATGCCAAAGACGGCAAGGTTGCCGTGGACGGCTGGTCCAAGCTGTCGCGCCATGACGTGATCGATCTGGCTCAACACTTTGAGGAAGACGGCGTCGAAGCCATCATTTATACCGATATCTCCAGAGACGGCATGATGTCCGGCGTCAATGTCGAAGCGACTGCCAAGCTGGCGCGCGCCATCCGTATTCCGGTCATCGCTTCCGGCGGCATTACTAACATGGACGATATCAGAGCTTTGGGTGCTGTGGCCGATGATGGCATTATGGGCGCTATTACCGGCAGGGCTATTTATGAAGGTACGCTGGATTTTGCCGAAGCGGAAAAACTGGCCGAGTCATTCTAAAGAAAATCATGAGCTTAGCTAAACGTATTATTCCCTGCCTCGATGTCGACAATGGCCGCGTCGTTAAAGGCGTAAAATTTGTCGATATCCGCGATGCCGGCGATCCGGTTGAAATTGCCAGACGCTACGACCGTGAAGGCGCCGACGAAATCACGTTTCTGGATATTACCGCGACCCATCATGATCGCGACACTATCGTACATGTGGTCGAGCAGGTCGCCAGCGAAGTCTTCATACCGCTGACCGTGGGCGGCGGTATCAGAACGTTGGACGATATCCGGCGCATGCTTAATGCCGGCGCCGATAAAGTCGGTATCAACAGCGCGGCAGTTTTCAATCCCGAATTCGTGCGTGATGCCGCAGAGCGTTTCGGCTCTCAGTGCATTGTGGTCGCCATTGATGCCAAGAAAGTCAGTCTGCCAGGCGAAGAAAATCGCTGGGAAATTTTTACGCACGGCGGCCGTAAAGCCACGGGCATCGATGCCGTAGAATGGGCCAAAAAAATGGTGGCCTACGGCGCGGGCGAGATTTTGTTGACCAGCATGGACCGGGACGGCACCCGGGAGGGCTTTGATTTGCCGTTAACGCGCGCTATCAGCGAAGCAGTGGCCGTGCCGGTTATCGCCTCGGGCGGCGTCGGCAATCTCGACCACCTGGCCGAAGGCGTGATTGAGGGCAAAGCCGATGCAGTATTGGCAGCCAGTATCTTCCATTTTGCCGAATACAGTATTCAGCAGGCAAAAGAACATATGGCGTCGCGCGGCATCGAGGTGCGTCTAACATGAGCTCTTCCTGGCTTGATGAGATCCGCTGGACCGCAGAGGGCCTGGTGCCGGTGATTGCGCAGCAGGCGGATACCGGAAAAATACTGATGTTTGCCTGGATGAATCGCGAATCGTTAGCTTTGACGGCCCAGGAAGGTTACGCCGTTTACTGGTCAAGATCGCGCAATAAACTATGGCGCAAGGGCGAAGAATCGGGACACAGGCAGAAAGTGGTCGGCTTGTTTCTGGACTGCGATGAGGACGTTATTCTGCTTAAAATTGAACAGGAAGGCGGTATCGCTTGTCATACCGGCCGCGAAAGCTGTTTTTACCGTAGTCTGGTTGATGGGCAATGGCAGCCTGTCGAGCCGGTGTTGAAAGATCCTGATGCCATTTATGGAAAGCAATGAACGACGTATTAAATCAACTGGCGCAGATTCTGGAGCAGCGTAAGCAGGAGTCGGCCGATAAGTCTTATGTGGCCAGTCTTTATGCGAAAGGTTTGGACACCATACTGAAGAAAATCGGCGAAGAAGCTACAGAAACAGTCATTGCGGCTAAAGGCGGCGATAAAAAGCAGATTGTTTATGAAACGGCCGACCTTTGGTTTCATTGCATGGTGTTATTAGCCGATCAAGGGCTGGGACCGGACGATGTGTTGCAGGAGTTGCAGCGGCGTTTCGGCTTGTCCGGACTGGAAGAAAAATCCCGGCGTAATAAACAAATTGAGTAAGGCCGATTTTGAGTCGGCATTTGGAGTTGTAAATGGGTATAAGTGTCACTCAACTGTTAATTGTACTGGCCATTGTCATCATCGTCTTTGGCACCAAACGCCTGCGCAATCTGGGCGGAGATGTGGGCGAAGCCATTAGAAATTTTCGTGCGGCCGTTAAAGACGGCGAAGACGAAAAAAAGGTCGCCGAAGAAAAAGGGATCATCATTGACGGCGAAGTCGTATCCAAGAAAACTGAAGAGATCTGATTATGTTTGATATCGGTTTTTCAGAGCTTTGTATGGTCGGATTGGTTACTTTATTGGTCGTCGGTCCTGAACGCTTGCCCAAAGTTGCACGGCTTGCGGGATTCTGGATTGGCAAGACACGGCATATGATCGCCTCCGTTAAGGCGGAGATCCGGGATGAACTGCAAGCCGAAGAAATGCGTCAGGTATTTAAAGAGCAGTCGGAATTGAAAGAGATTCAGCGCATGCTCGATGATGCTTCCGATGCGGCCAATTCCATAAAATCCTCGCTTGAGCAGCCGCGGCAAGTGAATGTAACACAGGTTAAACAGCCGCATGAGCCAGAATAATTTCGAAGAAGAGTCGGTCGAGCAGCCTTTTATCAGCCATTTGATTGAACTGCGTAGCCGCCTGTTGCGCGTAGTTGTATTTGTATTAGTTGTTTTTGGCGGGCTGTCTTTCTATGCCAATGAAATCTATACGATTCTGGCTGGTCCTTTGATGCGCTATATGCCGGCCAATAGCTCGATGATCGCTATTGATGTCGCTTCGCCCTTCTTTACGCCATTCAAGCTGGCGCTTGTTTTGGCCGCATTTATTTCCGTCCCTTTCATTCTTTATCAATTCTGGGCTTTTGTCGCGCCGGGCTTATACAAGCGCGAGCGGCGCATGATTCTGCCGCTGCTGATTGCCAGCACGTTTCTGTTCTATTTGGGCGTGGCTTTTGCTTACTTTGTTGTTTTCCCTCTGATGTTCCAATTCCTGACGGCGGCGGCTCCTGTCGGCGTTGCGGTTATGACTGATATCACCAAGTATCTGGATTTCATCTTGACGATTTTCTTCGCTTTCGGCGTTTGTTTTGAAGTGCCGATCTTTACCATCGTCATGGTCTGGACGGGGCTGACTTCGCCGGAAAGTCTGGCTGAGAAGCGGCCTTATGTCATTGTTGGGGCATTTATTGTCGGCATGGTGTTAACGCCCCCTGATGCGATTTCGCAAACGTTATTGGCAATTCCTATGTGGTTGCTGTTTGAGGTGGGATTGCTGTTTTCGCGCTTATTCATGCGCAAGCAGGACGATGCGGGTGATATGGCATTGGAAGCCAGGCTGGACGCGCTCGAGAAGCAGGAAGATGAGTAGGGCAGGCAAAAACTTATAATGCTCCGGCTTTCTGAAGTAATTTGAAGATATTGTCGGCCATCAGTCGATAGCCGGCATCATTGGGGTGGATCATATCGGATTTTAAGCCATTGTCCCCCAGAATGTCGGGTAAGGTATTGAGATCGGCAGGAATATTCCGGTCTTCTGCAATGCGCTGATAAAAATCTGCGCTGCTCAATGTCCATAAGCTGGGCTGGGGCACGCCAAGCATAACCACGTCGATATGGCGATTGGCGGCCTCTTCAATCATCCTGTTCAGATTATCGGCGGTTTGCTCGGGCGGAATTTTTCTTAATATGTCATTGCCGCCGTGTATCAGGATCAACAGTTTCGGCTGGTATTCATCAAGCAAGGCTGGCAGCCTTTTCAGGCCTTCGCTGCTAATCTCACCAGGCACGCCTTCATTGATCACTTCAAGCGCAGTCAATTCGGCAAGAATATTGGGATAATCCTTGAGCTTGGATGCGCCTGTGCCATACGTCAGACTATCACCAAAGGCTAAAACGACGGCATCATCGGGTAGCTTAGTCAGGCTTTTGGGCGAATCATTGCAGGCCGTAAGCGAAAGGAAGATCAGAGATAATAATTTCTTTCTCATAAATTCAGTAGGATAAAGGAAATGCAAAAAAATATTTTGGTTACCGGTGCAGCAAAGCGCATAGGCGCTGCTTGCGCGCGTTTACTGCATAGTGAAGGCAGCAATATTGTCTTGCATTATAGATCGTCAAGAGAAGATGCACAGCAGCTTTGCGATGAATTAAATCAAAAACGCCCCGATTCGGCAAAAATGATCCAGGCCGATTTGTTGAATATGCATGAACTGGCGTTGGTTGCCAGAGAGGCGGCTTCAGCCTGGGGTGGTCTGGATGTGTTGGTCAATAATGCCTCGGCTTTTTATCCGACTGCTGTTACGGATGTGACCGAACAACAATGGGATGATCTGCTGGGCAGTAATCTGAAGGCACCTTTTTTTCTGGCAAAAGCCTTGTCCGAAACCTTGACCGATCACAACGGCTGTATCGTTAATATTGTCGATATTCATGCAGAGCGGGGCTTGAAAGGATATCCGGTTTATAGCATCGCGAAAGCCGGCTTGGCGGCCATGACTCGCGTTTTGGCCAAGGAGTTGGCGCCGGCCGTTAGGGTGAATGCTGTCTCGCCTGGCGCCATATTATGGCCTGAGAGCGAGTTGTCCGAGCAAGACAAAGCCGAGATTCTGCAGCGGATCATATTAAGGCGGCGTGGGGAGTCGCTCGATATTGCCAAGGCGGTGCTTTTTTTAATTAAGGATGCTGATTATATGACTGGGCAGATTCTGACTGTGGATGGCGGAAGAACTTTATTTTGTTAGCGTCCAGGAAGGCGTGACGCGCTTTTGCTTGAGGCTGGTCTTATCGAATTTATCCCACAGTTCGGCATAACTTATATGGCTGATAGGATGCTCCAGCGTTGGTGCAATCTCCGCTAAGGGTTCAAGCACGAAAGCATAACGCTCAATTTCATCGCGAGGTATCTGTAATTGCTTGTCGCGGAGCACGAGATCACCATAGAGGATCAGGTCCAGGTCTAGTGTCCGGGCAGTAAATTTTTTACAACCGCGGACACGGCCATGATCCAGCTCAATTTGTCTGAGTTGTTGGGCGACTTCTTTTGCACTCAGGTCAGAATCAAAGCCTACGACCAGGTTGTAGAATGGATCACCTGAAAAACCGACCGGCTCGGTTTCATAAATGCTTGAGACAATCAATTCGCCGAAGCAATGCTTAAGAGCCTGTAGGCTGGCAGGAATATTGCGATCCCTGTCTATATTGCTGCCAATACTGATATAGCCGCGCGGCATGGCTTACTTTGTACCTCGCTCGATTATGATGCCTACATCTCTGGCGCTACTGATAGCGCCTCTCTTGTTCAGCCTAATTTTAACCCAGGGCACATTAAACTCATTGCGGATGATGGCAGCGATTTCTTCAATGAGTTTTTCTACCAGAAAAAAACTGCTGTGTTCGACAAAGGAAATGATGCGTTGCGAAACAGCTTTGTAATCAAGCGTGTATTGAATATCATCAGTTTCAGCGGCTTTTTTGATGTCATAAGCCATTTCAATATCAAGAACGACGGCTTGTTTGATTTCTCTTTCCCAATCGTAAATGCCGATAACAGTCTGAATTTCAAGTCCGCCTAAAAATATGATGTCCATAGTGATTTCCGGTTATGATGTGCGATTTAAAATCGACTAAGTATCGGGGAAACGGTCCCGGCTTACAAGTTCTGAATGACAAAAGGTATAGAATGTTTGAATGGTTGTTTGTTCCGGCTGCCTATCTGATAGGCTCGATTTCCAGT
>CAYPJI010000143.1:0-5748 GCA_964411045.1 uncultured Methylobacter sp.
ACTGGCGATTCATGTTCGGGTATTCGATAGCGAAAGGAAAAATCGATGTCAATATCGAATTTTAATCATGCATATGATAAATGAACTTCAAGGAGGTATATATGGATATCACGGACATTCGTATAAGAAGGATTGACACGATGGGTAAACTTAAGGCTGTGGTGTCTGTGACTTTCGATGATATGTTCGCCATCCACGATATGAAGATCATTGAAGGGCAGAATGGTTATTTTATTGCGATGCCGTCCCGGAGAACGCCCAATGGCGAATACAAAGATATTGCGCACCCCATCAACTCCAGGCGCCTTGTTTGTTGCTTGGCGCTCGAAGCTCTCATTTAATCCAGCGGGATCAAACAGCATCCCTAACAGTGAATTGTACTGTCGCTGTGGATTTTCACGAGCCCACTGTGTGAAACGAGTAAGATTTGTTGTCATGAACATAGTCCGCTCAGTGTCGGGTCATGTATCCATTACCCGTTATCTCAAACCGACACCCCTTGGCTCCATTCGAGTTACCAGGCTTCATTGCTACTATGGATGTCTCCGACTTCCGATGACCTCCGCCTCCTTTCTCGCTGTTTAGGCTTGGCTAGAGGTGCGCTTATGCGCCGACCACCGGATCTCCTTGGTTACGGCATAAACTCAATGTAAAGCTCGATACGGACTAAGATCCCGGGATGTCTGTTATAGCTCGCCTATGCGCTATAACAGTTGTTGCCTGCTAGTGGGAACAAACTATCGGCCTATCCAATGCGGTTATTTCGGGACTGCATCCTTCAGGGTCAGCATGACCTGTTACCTTTGCGCCTCGCTTCCTTTCGTGCCTACGCATCAAACACACCGTTACCGATGTGCCTGCAAGGCTCGATACCAGGCTCGTGGCTAGCGATTACCTGGGCGGGATTTTCACCCGCTAGTTTATACGGCATTGCCAAGCCGCAACGCTCCCCAAACCCCAAGTTCCCGTAGCCTACTCACCATCAGCTGCATTGGGTGTTGGATATGTCATTTGGCGAAGACCAGAGTCGGATACGCAAAGACAATGCGCCAACCAATGTGGCCATCATTCGCCATGCGGCGCTTAACATGATCAGACGAGCCCAAAAAAAGCGGACCAGCATTAAATTGATGCGAAAAACCGCAGGATGGGATAACGCCGTATTAAAAGGCATTTTGGAACAGGTTTTTTAATGAGGTAGCCCTACTAGAATGATAAAGATTAGATTATAAGTTGAGCTTGTTATAAAATGGATTAAGAAAAGTCTGGCTATAGTATCATCAGAAATTTCACTATCAGGACTTACGCAGTTTGCCTGTTCAACCGCCGAAACAAGCGGTTTTAAAACCCTATGGGGGCGACTTCGCCTAGAGCGCCTACTGTCGGCAGTCGCCCATTGAGATAAAAGGCGACTAAAGTTGCCCCCACAGGTTTGCGTAAGTCCTGACTATAATGTTTGAAGCTTTGTGGCTCCCTGTTTTGCGAGTAAGATATTGTGTGTTATAGAAAATAATCTTTGCTTAAAGCAGATGATAGAAAATTCTGAAATACAACTTAATTCGCTCGTTATGTTTCTACTATAGTTTTTATTGAAGGAAGTTTAAAATCATGCCTGTTATCACATTTCCTAACGGTGAAAAAAAAGAATTTGAATACCCAGTTTCGGTCTTGGATATTGCGAAAAGTATCAGTCCTAGCTTTGCGAAGTCTGCCGTTGCCGGGCAAGTAAACGATCAGTTGGTGGATCTATGTGAACTTATCGTTGATGACTCTGAAGTACGCCTGATCAGGGATAACGATCCTGAAGGGATAGAGATAATTCGTCACTCATTTGCCCATCTGATTGGTCAAGCTGTTAAACAGTTATACCCTAAGGCTAAAATGGCAATTGGTCCGGTGATTCAGGATGGTTTTTACTATGATATTGAGCATGATCCTTTCACAATGGACGACCTAGCATCTATTGAGGCTCTTATCCAGAAGTTAGTGAAGAAAAATTATGATGTTATCCGTAAAAGAGTAACTGTCGATGAAGCAATTCAAGTTTTTTCAGAACGAAATGAACCTTATAAGGTAGAAATCATCAGGGAGCTGGATGGAAGTATAACGCATGTGAATCTATATATTCATGAAGAATATGTTGATATGTGTCGGGGACCTCATGTACCAAATACTCGTTTCTTGCGTCATTTTAAACTATTGAGACTTTCCAGTGCGTATTGGCGGGGAGATTCAAATAACCAGTCATTACAGCGTATCTATGGTACAGCTTGGAATTCTCAGGCTGAACTGGATGGTCATTTGATTGCCTTGAAAGAAGCAGAAAAAAATGATCACCGAACTATCGGTAGGCGGCTTGATCTTTTTCACATGCAAGAAGAAGCACCCGGTATGATTTTTTGGCATCCGAGAGGATGGGTAATTAATAAGACAATTGTTAATTACATACGTGATTGTCTGGATTCTTTTAACTATGATGAGATCCATACACCTCAACTGGTAGATCGAAGCCTGTGGACGAAATCCGGCCATACAGATAAATATTCTGAAAATATGTTTGTAACCCATATTGACGGAAGAGAATATGCTGTAAAACCGATGAACTGCCCATGCCATATTCAGGTTTTTAATGACGACCTAAAGAGCTATAGAGATTTGCCGATTCGATATGCTGAGTTTGGTTGCTGTCATCGTTATGAGCCATCTGGTAGTTTACGAGGGTTGATGCGTGTTAGATCTATGGTTCAGGACGATGGACATATTTTCTGTCAGGAGAATCAGATTCTCTCTGAAGTTGCTTTGTTTACCTCTCAGGTATTTCAGGTGTATCAGGATTTTGGTTTTGAAAAAGAGAACGTCTCGATCAAAATTGCAACTCGTCCAGAAAAGAGAATTGGTTCAGATGATGTATGGGACAAAGCTGAACTAACGTTACAAGATGCTGTAGCAGAAGCGGGTTTTAACTATGAAATACTCCCGGGAGAAGGTGCATTTTATGGCCCTAAAGTTGAATTTCATTTAAAAGATCGTATGGGACGGGAATGGCAGTGCGGAACGGTTCAGTTAGACTACATGGTACCTGAACGCTTGGGAGCTAAATTTATCAATGAAGAAGGCAATAAAGACGTCCCTATTATGTTGCATAGGGCAATACTTGGATCAGTAGAGCGTTTTATTGCTATATTGATTGAACATTATGCTGGTGATCTTCCGACATGGTTATCTCCACATCAGATTGTTATTATGAATATTTCTGAAAAGCAGTCTGACTATTGTAGTGCTTTGTATGAGAATCTTAGAGAGCAAGGATTTAGGGTAAAATTGGATATTAGAAATGAAAAGATCGGATATAAAATTCGTGAAAGCACAATGAAAAAAATACCTTACTTAATTGTTGTTGGTGATGCTGAAGTTGAGAGTAACCAAGTGTCTTTACGATTAAATGCAGGAAAGGACTTAGGGAAAATAGATATTTCAGAACTGATCTCAATTATTTCCAATGATATTAAATTGAAGAGTCGTTCTCCATTGGTCGCTTTAGATAATCGTCTAGTTGCTATTTGATTTTTCTTTCTACTACTCATACCTAAGAGCCTGTTCAATATCTGCTGAGGATAGTTGATAATGAGGGGCATGAGAAAAGTGTATCCCAGCGACATCAGTCGCGAACAGTTTGAACCGATCAGAGCCCTGCTGAAAATGCCCGCAAGAAACCCGCCTGCGGACAGTTGACCTGTATGAGGTGTTCTGTATGAGGTGTTCTGTGCCATTCTGTATTTGCTTAAGAGCAGTTGCCAGTGGCGCATGTTGCCGAGCGATTTCCCGAAATGGCGTACCATGCATCATTTTTCTCGTTGTGGAGAGAGAAACCTGAAGGTGGCACCAGTCTGCTGGATCAGGCGTTAAAAAAATCAGGTTGGCGTGGCCCGTACCAGACAGGGGCGCAACGCCAGGACGAGCTTTTGCATCGTTGATGCACAGAGCGTCAAGAACACCGGTTGCACACGCAGCAGAGGTTATGATGCCGGCAAAAAGGTTTCAGGCATTAATCGGCATATTTTGGTTGATACCCAAGGATTGCCCCATGCGATAGTCGTCAACCGCCAATGTCACGGATCGTTAAGGGGTGCTCATGGCAATTGACCAGTATGCGGCTAACCTATAGGCCGTGACAGCATTACTGGTGGATGACGCTTATACTGGTCAGCCATTTGCCGAGGCTGTTCAGAGTCTGCTTGGCGCTTTAGTGCAGGTGACCAAACGTCATGAGCTTCATGCCTTTGCCGTCATGCCTCAACGCTGGATCGTCGAGCGGTCATCTGCTTGGCTGGAGAAGTGACGAAGAACACGGAACGTCTGCTCAATACCAGCTTACAGTTCATCAATCTGGCTTTCCTGACGCTGTTGCTGCGGAGATATTGAACAGGCTCTAATATTACAGTTGTAGATTGAGGAATATTCATCTTGCTCCTACAGTCTAATGCGTTTTAGATCGTGTGCATTGGTGAGGTGAGTGATGAGCGCGGTAACCAGACAATTCGCGGCTCAGTCGGCGAATTGGCAAGCAGACCTGCAGGCCGGGCTTGCTCGGATAGGCCGGCACTTTGGTCGGCAGGCCATGCGCCAGCGGGCACTCGACTATATAACAGGCTTGCTCAGCCCCATTGCGCGCAAGACCAGTTGGCAACTGTCGGAGGCGGTCAATCGACAGACGCCCTACAGTCTGCAGCATTTGCTGGACCGGGCCCGCTGGGAGGCCGATGCGGTGCGCGATGACGTGCGAGGCTATGTGATCGAGCATCTGGGCCAGCCTAATGCCGTGCTGGTGGTCGATGAAACCGGCTTTCTCCAGAAAGGCCGGCATTCGGTCGGCGTGCAGCGCCAGTACAGCGGCACAGCCGAGCGCATCGAGAATTGCCAGATCGGCGTGTTCCTGGCCTATGCCAGTCAACTCGGGCGAGTGTTGCTGGACCGCGAACTGTATTTGCTCAAGGCGTGGGCTCAGGACACGGCCCGGCGTCAGGCCGTGAAAGTGCCCGAGGAGGTGGTGTTTGCGACCAAGCCACAGCTGGCGCAACGGATGATCGAGCGGGTCGTGACGGTTTCCATGCCAGTCGCCCGGCTCACCGGCGATGCCGTGTACGGCAATGACCGCCGCCTGCGCGTCTGGCTGGAGCGACAAGACCTGCCCTTCGAGCTGGTGGTGGCGGGCAACTCGCACGTGTGGCCGGACCTGAGCGGCCAGAAGACGGTGGCTCAGCTGGCGGCCACGGTCCAACTGCAAGACTGGGTCAGGCGGGTGCTGGCGCTAAAGGTCCGCGCTACTACGAGTGGCAGAGGCTGCCGTTGCTGTCCTGGCCGATGCCGGGCGAACGCTGGCTGCTGCTGCGTCGCAGCTTGGCTGACGGCAAGCTCACCTATTATGTAAGCTATGTACCGCCGGGCACGGACCTGCAGACGATGGTACAGGTGGTAGGCTCGCGCTGGACCGTGGAAGAGTGCTTTGCCGTCGCCAAAGGCGAAGTCGGGCTGGATCATTATGAAGTGCGCAGCTGGCATGGCTGGTACCGACACATGACCCTGGCGATGGCGGCGCTGGCCTATCTGACCATATTGTGCGTTCATGCAACAGAACCGGCTGCCGCTAAAAAAACAGCAAACGGCTGAGCTGGCAAGCCCGGGAGCGGCGGCAGCGCTAATCCCATTGACCGTGCCGGAAGTGCGCAAGCTGTTGTGGCGGCATTCGGT
>CAYPJI010000144.1:0-5745 GCA_964411045.1 uncultured Methylobacter sp.
CATATAGACGTCAAAGAGAAAAATTTTGAATACTTTCACAGTCTCGTACCCTACTTGGCTTTATTAACGCTTCTTGCAGAAGAAAATACAATATCTTGGATTCTCCCAAAGAGAACCATATTTTTTCTGTATTTCTTCATTTGGGTAAGTCTCATCAAATCTATCTAAAGCAAACCCAGCCTCAATTAATGTATTTATGTAGCTTGATAGTGGCCGATGGTGATAAGGTACCCCAGCAATGGTATTGCTGCTGTCTTTTGTAATATTAAATGAAACATTTTTAACCATCGGTTTCATATAGTTGTATTCAGTCCCAAAAAACCTTTTATAGTGGTTATAGAAGCATGGGTGTGGAACAGAAAATATAAGGTGCCCGCCGCTATCCAGATGAACACTAATGGATTTAAAAAAACCAAGCAAGTCATCGACAACATGTGCAACCAAGTGAGAAAACGCTACATCGAAAATATCAGATTTTTCTAAATCGAATGATGTACAGTTTATTAAATTTATATTAGTGTTTTCTAAAACTTCTGCGGCAATATCATACATACCCTTAGATGGCTCAATAGCAGTAATTTTGCAATTAAGAACTGATAGTTCTTTTGATAAATGTCCTGTCCCTGCACCAACCTCTAAAACATATTTTGGCTCTAGGGCTGATATACGCTCAACAAAAAAAGGTTTAAAAACTTCGTTGAAAGTTAAGTCTAAGCCTGACTCTATTTGGGTGCGCCTGATATTTGCTGAATTACACCATCTTTGCGGCATTCGCTAACTCCTTTGATTTACGAATTATATCTTTCGCCATAGCTATAATCTGAGGCCCTGAGTTATTATCAAATATTGTTATCTCATGATCAGGATGCACACCTCTGGCAATGGCTAATTTTTCAGCACCACTACGATCCCCATTGACCAGTGTGAATCTAGCCTCGGGTGACATTTTTTCACCTGTAACAATAAAAGATGCGCCCACTAGATTTTTCCTCAAATCATCGGAAACTTCGTTAGGAGTGATGATCTCAATTCTTATACCTGATTCGATTTTTGACTGTAATATTGATATCAGGCTTTGATTTCCAGCCAACCAAGATACTCTGTTACTGACAACGGTTGCACTTGTACCAGTGGAAATGAAATTTTCCATGAATCTTACGGTATCTAGGGGTTCTTTATCAGTTTGTGTGTCAGGTAAATATTTAAGCCCTTTCTTAGCTAACATAAGAACCACTGCAATTATCTCCACAATAACTGCCCCTATAAGCCACTCCAAGTGTGGCAGTTCAGTTTTATCGGAAAAAAACCAAACATATCCTATTCCAATGAGAGTCATCAGAGCGGTGATGCCGGTAATCCATAAGAACAAATAAAGGGTATGCTTCACTAAATTTTGCATGCCGTTCCTTAATGTATATTTGGCTCTAACAAGTTTATAAAGCTGGATATTCTACACTCTTTCTGAAACTCATCTATCTGAAGGATATCTTTCATGACCAATTTATTTAGACTGAAATAATATGAAGATGCACGTAAAAAACAGTTTCAGAATAATCAATTTTTGCTGGAAATATCAACCCATACTGAGCTTAAGCCTTAACACAAGCTCGACACAGACAACTCCGAAATATTAGATCTAACATTTCAACCTACACCAATCCCCCAACTTTGTAGCATTTCCTACAATCCCTCCCCCACCAACCCCAGCAAAATCAACACCCCCCAAACTGGCACAATCATTGCTCTGCCCAAAGTAAAACAAAACTACCGGTCAGAGCCATGAAATCAACCAAAGACATTGCTGAACTTCTGGACGAGCCCTCCTGCGAGCACAACAAGAAGGAGAAGTCCGGTTGCGCCAAGCCCAAGCCCGGCGCTTCGGCGGGCGGGTGCGCATTTGACGGGGCGCAGATTGCGCTGCTGCCGATTGCCGATGTCGCGCATATCGTGCACGGGCCTATCGCCTGCGCCGGCAGTTCCTGGGACAACCGCGGCACGCGCTCTTCCGGCGCGAGCCTGTACCGCATCGGCATGACTACAGACCTGACCGAGCAGGATATCGTCATGGGCCGCGCCGAAAAGCGGCTGTTCCATGCCATCAAGCAGGCCGTCGAGACCTACCAGCCGCCGGCTGTGTTCATTTACAACACCTGCGTGCCGGCGCTGATCGGCGACGATATCGGCGCGGTGTGCCGGTCGGCCGAGGAACGCTGGGGCGTGCCGGTCGTGCCGATCGACAGCGCCGGCTTTTACGGCACCAAGAACCTGGGCAACCGCATTGCCGGCGACGCCATGTTCAAATATGTGATCGGCACGCGCGACCCCGACCCGCTGCCGCTGTCGGTCCAGCGCGCCGAAATCAAGATCCACGACGTGAATCTGGTCGGCGAATACAACATCGCCGGCGAGTTCTGGCATGTGCTGCCGCTGTTCGATGAGCTGGGCCTGCGCATTCTGTGCACGCTGTCCGGCGATGCGCGCTTTCGCGAGGTGCAGACCATGCACAAGGCCGAAGTCAATATGATGGTGTGCTCGAAGGCCATGCTCAACGTCGCGCGCAAACTGAATGAAAAGTACGGCACGCCCTGGTTTGAAGGCAGCTTTTACGGCATTACCGACACCAGCCAGGCCCTGCGCGATTTCGCCAAGGCCATCAACGATCCCGACCTGACCGAACGCACGGAACGACTCATCGAACGCGAGGAAACGCGCATCCGCGCCGAGCTGGCGCCGTGGAAGGAGCGCCTGAAAGGCAAGCGCGTGCTGCTGTTTACCGGCGGCGTGAAAAGCTGGTCGGTGATTTCGGCGCTGCAGGATCTGGGCATGGTGGTCGTGGCGACCGGCACGAAGAAATCGACCGAGGAAGACAAAGCGCGCATCCGCGAACTGATGGGCGAAGATACGCTGATGATCGAGGACGGCAGCCCGCGGGAACTGATACGCATCGTGCACGATTACAAGGCCGACATCCTGATCGCGGGCGGCCGCAACATGTACACGGCGCTGAAGGCGAAAATCCCGTTCCTCGACATCAACCAGGAACGCGAATTCGGCTACGAAGGCTATCAGGGCATGCTGGAACTGGTGCGGCAACTGGCGCTGACGATGGAAAGCCCCGTCTGGCAATCTGTCAGGGCGCCGGCGCCGTGGAAGAAGGCGAAGGCGGCAGCATGACCGAGATTCTGAAACGCAACAAGGCGCTGTCGGTCAGCCCGCTGAAGGCCAGCCAGCCCATCGGCGGCTCGCTGGCGACATTAGGATTCAACCGTGCCATGCCGATGCTGCACGGTTCGCAAGGCTGCACGGCGTTCGCCAAGGTGTTCTTCGTGCGCCATTTCCGCGAGCCCATTCCCTTACAAAGCACGGCCATGGATCAAAGCAGTTCGGTGCTGGGCGCGGACGAGAACGTGGTGGTTGGCCTCAAGACCATCGCGGAGAAGTCGCGCCCGGCCCTCATTACCATTCTGACCACGGGCCTGGCCGAAACGCAAGGCGCCGATGTGCACCGTAATGTGCGTGAATTTCGGGCCGCCCATCCCGAGTTCGACGATGTGGCCGTGGTCGCGGTCAATACGCCCGATTTTACCGGCAGCGTCGAAACCGGCTATGCGGCCACGCTGACCGAAATCATCCGCACGCTGGTGCCCGACGCCAAGGAAGCCGGCACGCTGCCGGGCTGGCGCCGGCGCCAGGTGAACGTGCTGGTCAGCTACATGCTGACGCCGGGCGATCTGGAGGCGCTGCGCGATATCTTTGAACAGTTTCAACTGCGGCCGGTGTTCGTGCCGGACCTGTCCGATTCGCTGGACGGCTGTCTGACCGAGGACGATTTCAGCCCGGTCACGATCGGCGGCACGCCGCTGTCGGAAATGGCCACATTAGGCCATGCGAAGGCGACGGTCGTGATCGGCGCCTCGCTGCAGAAGGCGGCCGAGCTGCTGGAAGAAAAGACCGGCGTGCCGACTTACAGGTTCGACCATCTCTACGGCCTGCACGCCAACGATGCGCTGATCTCGGCGCTGGCCGAAATCAGCGGCATGGACGTGCCGGAACGCATCGAGCGCCAGCGCGCACAGTTGCAGGACGCCATGCTCGACACCCATTTCATGCTCGGCCAGCTGCGCATCGCCATCGCGGCCGACGCGGACCTGCTGCATGCGCTGGTCGATCAGGTGCAGGAAATGGGCGCCGAGGTCGTGGCCGCGGTTACGTCCTGCAATACGCCGCAGTTGGCCAGCATACCCGTCGCCAGCATCAAGATCGGCGATCTGGAAGACATGGAGCAGATCGCCAAAGCCGAAAACGCGCAATTGGTGATCGGCAACTCGCATGCTGTCGATAGCGCCGAGCGGCTCGGCACGCCGATCCTCCGGGCCGGCTTTCCGCTCTACGACATCATCGGCGGCTACCAGAAAACCTGGATAGGCTACAAGGGCGCGCGGCAGACGCTGTTTGATCTGGCCAATCTGGTCATCAACCACGCGCACGAGGAAATCCCCGTTTACCGCTCGGTTTACGCGCAGAAACCGGCCAACGAAGCAAGCGCGCCGTCATGTCATTAAGCAGAAGACTGCACGTCGTGCAAAGTAAAGATGAGAGCAAATTTATGGATACCGCATTGAAAATCGCTTTTGCCACCACCGATATGGAATACGTCAACCAGCATTTCGGCTCGGCCAGGTCGTTCGCCGTTTATGCCGTCGACATGGAAAACTCCGAGCTCATGGAAGCGGCGCAGTTCGGCGAACTGGCGCAGGACGGCAACGAGGACAAGCTGTCCGTGAAGATTCAGTTGCTGGACGGCTGCGCGGCGGTTTACTGCCAGGCCATCGGCGCCTCGGCCGTCAACCAGCTGATCGGCAAAGGCATACAGCCGGTCAAAGTACACGAAGGCAGCAAGATCAAGGATCTGATCGCCGATCTGCAGAATGAGTTGAAGGCCGGCCCGTCCAGCTGGCTGGCGAAGGCCATCAACAAGCAAAAAAGCCCCGATCCCAACCGTTTCGATCAAATGGAAAGCGAGGGCTGGGATGAATAACGAACTTTCTCCACCACATTACTAATAACGGAGTACACCATGACCACCGCTGAACTGGTCGTCCAAGAGGACGACGTACATCTGGATTCCGAGCTTGTTAAGGATCTGATAAAACAACTGCGCGCCATCGACACCTACGACACCTACGACGGCTGGTCGAACGCGAAAATCATCGATCCTATCGTGCTGACCAAGGAGCGCAAGCGCGAAATTCCCGTTGTCGGTGATCCGGACGGCATCACCGTCGCGCGCATCAAGGCCTATTACAACTCGCTGGCGACGCTGATCGAGCAGAAAAGCGGCCTGATGGCCGTGCCCGTGGTCAACCTGACCCACGAAGGCTTCGGCCGGGCGCTGGTTATGGTCGGCAAGCTGATCGTGGTCGACAAGGTTCTACGCGATGTGCACCGCTGGGGCTTTCCGAGCCTGGAAACGATGTGCGAGCAAAGCGACAAGACTATCGGGAATGCGCTGAACCTGATCGAAAAATACTACGCAGCCGCGACTGACTAGGAGGTGTTGCCGTGAGTCCTGAAGAACTGAGAAAACTGGAAAAAGAGGTCAAGAAGACCAAACGGCTGGCCGGCGAACAGGCCATGGAACTGCACGACCTGATCGAAGACCGTCTGCCGGAAGCCTATCAGGAGCTGATGGGCGTAGCGCAGGCCACGTATGAAGCGTGCAAGGCCTGGGATGAGGCCAACCAG
>CAYPJI010000145.1:0-5742 GCA_964411045.1 uncultured Methylobacter sp.
TGTTGAAGCCGGGGCCGATGCCGACAAGGCCGAATACATCAAAACGGCCGACGTAGTCTTTGCAACAGGCGCTGCCGGCATTGAGCTACTGAGCGCAGAGCTGGTTGCGTCAGCGCCTCAGCTGAAAGTGGCCGCCGATGTCAACGCCGTGCCGCCATCAGGCATTGCCGGCGTCGATGCATTCCATGACGGCACGCCGATTCAAGGCTCAAAAAGCGGCGCTGTCGGCATAGGCGCACTGGCTATAGGCAATATCAAATACCAGGCTCAAAACCGCCTGCTGAAAAAAATGATCGCTACCGATAAACCTGTTTACCTGCATTTCGAGCACGCTTTCGAAGTTGCAAGGGATTACATTAAATCAAAAGCTTAATTTGTAAGCGGGTTTCATTTCAGTTTAACCCGCCCTATTGAAAGAGGATCTCTAATGCAGAAACGCAGCATTATTCACATGCTGGACCCCATGCCGAACAACAGCCCGTTCGATGTCAACATGGCAATGGATGCGGGCTTTGATGTGCTCGTGCCCTACAGTAACGTCAAACTGGACAAGGTTTATGGGCTGACCCAGGACGCCATATTCTCTCGCGGCCCGTCCGGGGTTAAACGTACCGGCATTTTTATCGGCGGGCGCGACCTGGGCCTGGCCATGGACATGCTGGATACTTGCAAACAGGCTATGGTTCCCCCTTTTGAAGTCTCTGTTCTTGCCGATCCTAGCGGCGCATTCACGACAGCGGCGGCATTGGTGGCCTGCGTGGAAAAAGAGCTGAAAGCAAAACACGGCAAGGAACTGAAAGACTGCAATGCCGTCGTCTTCGGCGGAACCGGCCCTGTCGGCGTCGCCACAGGCGTCATCGCATCCCTGGCCGGCGCTGATACGTCATTGATCGACCATTTGTCAATCGATACAGCCCTGGATATGGCCAAGGAATACAATCGCCGTTTTGGCTGCAACCTTAAAGGCACGTACGCCAGTTCCGAAGCCGATAAAGCCCGCCTAGTCGCCAATGCCGACATCATCTTTTGCACAGCAAGAGCCGGCATTCAGGTTTTGAGTGCTGATGTTCTGAATGAAGCGAAACGCTTGAAAGTAGCAGGTGATGTGAATGCGGTTCCGCCATTGGGAATCGAAGGCATCAAGCTCAAAGACATGGGCGCACCATTAATTCACGCCGTCAATGCACCGGGTGCGGTGGGCGTAGGCGCTTTGGCTGTTGGCAATGTTAAATACCAGCTGCAGCATGAATTGCTAAAATCCATGCTGGAAACCGATAAGCCATTGTATCTTGATTTCAGAGATGCCTTTAATAAGGCCCGGGAACTGTTATAAGCGACCTGAGGGGCGCGCATCCTGGCGCCCCTCCATTTGATGAACAGACCTGCTAAATCAAAGCAGAGTCGATATGACCGAATTTAACCGCCAGGCGCGTTAATTCAACATCATTTTTTATATGAAGCTTGTCATAGAGGCGGTAGCGGTAGGTATTAACGGTTTTGTCGCTCAATATCAGCATATCCGCCATTTCCCTGATAGTCTTTCCCTGAAGAATTAAAGTCACCACTTCGGCCTCTCTCTGAGACAGCTTTGAAAATGGCGATTCACTATTGCCGGACAGTCCCTGAAAGGCCAGATTATTGGCCACTTCCGCGCACAGATAGCGCTTGCCTTCCATTACCTTACGGATTGCGCTCACCATTTCTTCGGCCGAAGAGCCCTTGGAAATAAACCCCAGGACGCCCAGCTTGAGCAATTGACGTGGAATGGGTCCATCATTATGGACTGATAGCGCAATTATTTTTACTTTAGAATCATGCTGTAAAATTCTACGACATGCCTCTACGCCGCCAATGCCGGGCATATTTACGTCCATCAGCACCACATCCGGCGACAGATTAACAACTGCATCGACAGCTTCTTCTCCAGACTTGGCCACACCGACAACTTTAATATCTTCAGCAGCGTTCAACAATGCTTCGATACCGGTCCGGACAAGTTCATGATCATCAACAAGCAAAACACTAATCATACATTTTTTGTTGTTTTTTAATTAGTTACAAACCAATTATTTGAATAGGAATTACTGTCAACATTCTTTTAACAGTCTTTCTATTATAGCGTGACATATAAGCTATTATACATACGTAGCTTTACTTATGTTCGATAATATACGTCATATTCAATCTCCACCCAGATTCTCACCAATCAATATTTGCGCAATTATAAGGTTACATTACCATCTTAAGACAAAACGTTAATAAATCATTAAAAAATTATACAAAACAATAAATTACGGTTTTACCTCCAGGGATTTTACCGCTCATTTTCATCATAAGCCCTACGACGAGACCTTCTTTCTCGATCATCGTTTATGAAGATGTTTAAATCGATAACTACGTTTTATCTAATGTTAAACCTGAATTTTTACAAAAAAGTGAATAGCATGCCTGCAAAAGTGCAGATGTAACCCTAAAAGCTATCATACATATAAGACGATCATAATAATAAAAATCCTCACTCACATCGGATATACAGTTACCTTAAAATTTATAATGAAGTTTTATCCATATTTTTTAATCAGTCTATTGATTTATGCCAAAATAGGGTAAATGGTTGCCGCCATACGCACTTGATACACTGGGCAAAGGCCCGGCAAGCGAATCTGTAATTGGCCATACCGGAAGCGGCCTGTTTGTATTGGTCTCTTTCGTCCAGCCATTAACAATATCCTGGACTTACCGGCGCTGAATACCGAAGATAGCCTGCCTAAACCGATTATAGCCGGACAACCTCAAACAGATGAATAACTGGAAACTTGTAGCGGCAAACCGATCCAAATCCGCTTCAACCTGCAAAACTGATTCCTTAACATATAAAAAACGAGGCAAGCACATGATGAAAATTCAGACTATTACCCGCGCTGGACTAACCTTGATGTCATTGACAGCGCTATTCGCCGGGCACATGAACACGGCCTCGGCGGAAGAAAAGCCGGCATTAGGCAGAACCGTGCTATTGGAAAACAAGGTGGAACTGCCCAGCAAAAACATCAATGCCCGGACAATACGAGTCACCTTCCCGCCCGCTTCTAAAACGCCCGAACATACGCATGAAGGCCCAGGCCCTCGCTATGTCACCAAGGGCAGGCTGAAAGTAATCGAGGGCGGCAAAACCCATATTTATTCTGCCGGCGACGTGTTCTGGGAATCCGGCGAATTAATGTCGGTAGAGAACGTAGAAAAAGTGCCAGCCGAAGTGATCATTTTTGAAATGGTGCCGGCCGAATGAAAGCCAGCAAGGGCGACTTTAGCCGCCCTTCCCCAAATAGAGATGTTTTAGGCAAAGCCGTACCTGCATTGGAGCGCTATTGCTTAAACTCGGCCAGCACAGCCAATAAATAATCCATATCCTTTTCGGTATGATCAGCCGACACCTGCAGCCTGATTTCCTGCTCGCCTTTCGGCACGACCGGATAATTGAGCCCCGTAGCCAGAATCTGATGCGTGAACAAGTGTTCCACCAAAGCCGTGGTTTTCTCCGTATCTCTGACCAGAATGGGCACGATAGGATGCTCGCCTGGCAAGGTTTCAAAGCCCAGCCGTATCAGTCCGGCCCTGAGCCGTGCGCTCAGGCTGCGCAATTTCTCCAGCAGATGCATGCCTTCCGGCCTGTCTGCAATATCCAGCGCAGCCACGGCCGCAGCCGCCTCGGCCGGTGTGATCGGATTCGAATAGATATATAAAGGAGCCGTTTCTCGCAGATAGGCAATGACGGCCGAACTTGCAGCCACGTAGCCGCCGTTCACGCCGAACGCCTTGCCGAGCGTGGCGATCAGGATATCGGCCTTGCCGCCGGTATATTCTTCGGTACCGCGCCCGGTCCGGCCGAAAGCGCCGACCCCGTGCGAATCATCGACAACGGTGATAATGCCCTCTTCATAGCCGGCTTCATGGCGCCGGCAGCAGGCACTGATCCGGTCAAGCGCCGCATGATCGCCGCGCATGCTGAAAATGCCGTCCGTCACGACGCAGACGCGCCTGACCTGGCCTTTATTGGCATCCAGAATACGCTCCAGCGCATCAACATCGGCATGTGCATAAACTTCTTTCCTGACCGGATGCGACAGGCGAATCGCATTGATGATGCAGTTGTGGTTCAACGCATCGCTGACGACCAGCGTCTCGTCGGAAATAAACTGCGGCAGAACGCCGATCATGGTCGCATAGGCCGCGCTCATGATCATGGCGGCATCGCGGCCGTGAAATTCGGCCAGCTTTTTCTCCAGTTCGACATGCGGCCGGTAAGTGCCGCTGATAAAGCGCACCGCGCCGGGCCCCGTGCCGAATTTTTCCGCCGCTTCGGCTTCTGCCTTAATTAACTCGGGATGTCCGGTCAAGCCCAGATAGGAATTGGAATTCATGCGCAAAAACGCCTGATCCGCGCAGCCTTCCAGAAAATAGCGCGGACCGAAACCATCCGTTACCGCTTGCCGGCCGGTAATGATCTTCTCATTGCCCTTGCTTATGCCCTGCTGTTGCAGCTCGGTTAATTTCGCGTTGAATAACTGCTCGATTTTTGTCAGCGACATAAATGCCTCCTTAGCCTTTACCCAGTTTGACCGCTATTTTCTCCAGCATATCCTCGACCATCTTCGGCAGATCGAAACGCGGCTGCCAGCCCCATTCCGCGCGCGCAGCGCTGTCGTCCATATGCCGGGGCCAGGAATCGGCGATCGCCTGACGCACCGGGTCGATACGGTAGCTGATCGTAAATCCGGGCAGATGCTTCTGTATCTCCGCCGCCAACTGCCGCGGCGTAAAACTCATGGCGGCAATATTGAAGGCATTGCGATGGCGCAGCTTTCGGCCGTCCGCCGTCATTAACCGAATAGCGGCATCGATCGCATCGGGCATATACATCATGTCCAGTTGCGTGTCGGCACCAAGAAAACAATCGTAATGCCCGTTTTTGACGGCCTCGTAAAAAATATCCACAGCATAGTCCGTCGTGCCGCCGCCCGGCAATGCAACATTCGAGATCAGCCCCGGATAGCGCAAGCCCCGCGTGTCGACGCCGAAACGGCGATGATAATAATCGCACAGCAGTTCCCCTGAAACCTTGGTAATGCCGTATAAAGTGGCAGGCCGCTGGATCGTATCCTGCGGCGTATCGACAGCCGGCGTGCCAGGGCCGAAAGCGCCGATGGAACTGGGAAAAAATACGGCGCAGCCATGCATGCGCGCTGCCTCCAGCACATTGAGCAGACCGTTCATATTGATATCCCAGGCCAACTGCGGCTTTTCTTCCCCGACCGCGGACAACAGCGATGCCAGGTGAAAAACCGTATCGATTTGATAATCCTCGACGACATAGCGCAATACCGAAGCGTCGCGCACATCGAAACTGCAATAAGGCCCCGACTGCTGCAATGCGTTGAGCGGCGGCCTGCCATGCCCGGCCGCCACGACATTATCCGCACTGAACCGATCGCGCAGCGCCATTGTCAATTCGGAACCTACCTGGCCTGTAGCCCCCGTAACCAAGATCTTTTTCATAGCCATCCTCGCTGTTTTTATGTTTTTTGTTGATTAGCGGGTAGGCTGGGTTGATAAAACCGGCATTCCGGAGTTGCCCGTGCCGGGTTTCCGCTAAAGCTCCAGCCCAGCCTACATGTAATGCATATTAGTACCCTGTCAGCTCGACATAGCCCTGGCCTGAAACCGGCCTGCCGTTTTTTGTCC
>CAYPJI010000146.1:0-5716 GCA_964411045.1 uncultured Methylobacter sp.
GCGCTCTTGCCGCCGCATTTTAAAGCGACGGCAGGAATGCTAATGTAATCAGATCCTTCCGACTAAGGTAGATGGACCAGTTCCGGCGCGCGCCAGTCGCTGTTTCTATGTTCTACGACGACAGTTGTATAAATACCGCCCCGCACGTTGAATTCGGCGCGGATGCGCATGAAATTGGGCGATATGGCTCTGACGATGTCATCCAGGATTTCATTGGTGACGGCTTCGTGAAAAGCGCCTTGCTCGCGGAAAGACCACATATATAACTTCAGCGATTTCAATTCCACGCACAGTGCCGCCGGCACGTATTCGATCGTGATCTTGGCGAAATCCGGCTGGCCAGTCTTAGGGCACAGGCAAGTGAATTCCGGAATGTCGATGCGTATCGTATAATCGCGGTCCCGTTGCGGGTTATCGAAAGTTTCTAGGTCTTTGCTGGGTCGTGTTGTCATCGTTGCTTGGTAGATAAAAAGTAAATAAAAAAGTCGAAACTCAGCTGAATATCGTGAATAATAAGCGGTTATTTTAATTCAAATACAGGGATATTCATACCAGTTATGAAACTGGAAAAAATCAAGCTTTCAGGTTTCAAATCGTTTGTCGATTCGACGGTCATCCCGATCACCGGCAATCTGACGGCGATAGTCGGGCCTAATGGCTGCGGTAAATCCAATATTATTGATGCGGTGCGCTGGGTCATGGGCGAGAGCTCGGCCAAACATTTGCGCGGCGGCAGCATGACGGATGTTATCTTTAACGGCTCATCCGGGCGCAAACCGGTCAGCACGGCTTCCGTTGAACTGGTTTTTGACAACAGCGAAAGCAAGCTGGGCGGCGAGTATGCGCAATACGACACCATCGCCATCAAGCGCCAGGTCAGCCGCGACGGTCAGTCTTTGTACATGCTGAACGGCTCGCGCTGCCGGCGCAAGGATATTACCGATATATTTCTGGGCACGGGGCTGGGCTCCCGCAGTTATGCCATCATCGAGCAGGGCACGATCTCGCGCATGGTGGAGGCCAAGCCTGAAGATCTGAGGATGCATATCGAAGAAGCGGCCGGCATCTCCAAATACAAGGAGCGGCGCAGCGAAACCGAAGCCCGCATGAAGCATACGCGCGAAAATCTGGAGCGGTTGAACGACCTGCGCGAGGAAGTTGAGAAACAGCTCAAGCATCTGCAAAAGCAAGCCGAAAAAGCTGAAAAATACACCGAACTCAAAAAACAGGAACGCCAGTACAGGCTGGAACTGCTGGCGATGCGCTGGAATGCCTATCATCAGGCCGCGCAACAGCTGGAAATAAGACTGCAGGACATTGCGGCGGAGCATAACCGCTTGTTCGTTCAATTGCGCGATATCAATAACAGCCTGGAAGACAAGCGAGTAGAACACAAGGTCCAGCAGCAGCATACCAACGGTTCGCAGGGCGAATATTATCAGGTTGTGGCGGAAGTCAGCGGTCTCGAACAGGCGATCAAGCACAATGAAATGAGCCATGAAGAAACCCAGCTGGAAATCAATCGCTCCCGTCAGCAGGCTGAGCAGGCGCTGAATGAGCTTCAGGCCGATATGCAGCAGCTGGAAGAAATCAGGCAGGCACTGGAAGAGGCCGAAGAAGCGCTGATTGTTGCGGAGGACAGGCAGGACGAGGTTGTGCAACTCCAGCAGGAATCGCAGCACCAAAGAACATCCTGGCAGCAGCAATGGGATGCCTACCGTACTGAAAGTGCGAAATATAAAGAACAGGCGGAAGTGCATCGGGTAAAAACCGTGCAGATGGAAAGCCAGAGCCGGCAATTGCAGACACGTCTCGATAAGTTGCACGGTGAACGCGATGAGTTGTCATCGAGCCAGCTGCAAACCGATATCGAGACGCTGGATGCCGGCATCGAGCTGATTGAATCGCAGCGCGCTGATCTGCACAGTCAGCTGGAGCAGCTTCATCAGCAAATCCGCGAGCAACGGCAGCAGGTCAAGCACCTGCATGATGAACTGCATGCGCGCCGTTCGGAAATGCACAGCGTCAAAGGCAAGATCACGTCGCTGGAATTGCTGCAGCAGCACGCCATGGGCAAGGACAATAAAAATCTGAGTGCCTGGCTGGAACAGATGAATCTGGTTACCAGCCAGCGTCTGGCCGAATTCCTGGAAGTGGAATCCGGCTGGGAAACGGCCGTGGAAACCGTGCTGGGCAGTTATCTGGAAGCGATCTGCATCGACAGCGCCGACCCAATCATTCCAGGGTTGCCGCATTTGGCAAACGAGTCATTGGCGCTTATCGAAACCGGCCATAGAAAACCGGCTGAAGCAGGCTCGCCATTTGTAAGGTTGCTCGATAAAATGAGGGCGCCGTGGGACTTAAGCGATCTGTTATCCGGGGTTTACTGTGCCGATACGCTTGAAGCGGCAAGAAGCTTGTCAACCGGGATCAAGCCTCATGAGTCAGTTATTGCGCCGGACGGGACCTGGTTCGGTCCGGGCTGGCTGAAAATCATCCGTACCAAGGATAGCAAAACCGGCGTGCTGCAGCGCGAGAAGGAGTTGCGCCTGCTGAAACAGCGGCAGGAAGCGCTGCAGATTGAAATTACAGATTTCGAAGATCAGCTGGAAGCGACCGAGGCGAGCTTGAAAGAAGCTGAAGTCAGCCGTGAGACCATGCAACGGCAGGACAGTAGTCTCGGCTCGGAGCTGTCGCTTAAAAATGCTGAATTCAGCGCCTATTCTGCACGCTGGGAGCATCAGCAACGCAGGCTTGCCCAGATCAGCAGCGAAATAGAAGATATCGTCCATGAGAATACCGAAAACGCCGCGCTGATCGCAGAGTCCCGCTTGCTGCAGGAAGAAGCCGAGCAGGCGCTGGCAGAGCTGGAGCAGAAAAGGCAGAGCCTGGATTTGCTGAATCAGGAATTGCAGTCCCGGCAGCATAACGCCGAACAGTCAGTCCATGAGGCTCGGCAGCAGGTTTACAGCATCAAGGCCCAGGTTGAATCGTTAAAGTCTTCGGAAAGCCTGACTGCCAGGCAGATTGAGCGTTTGCAGATGCAGCACCAGCAATCGGTTACACGCATCGCCGAGCTGGAGAGAAAATTACAGCAGACTCTGGCGCCGCTGGATGAAGAGAAAAAGCGGCTGGAACAGCTCTATTTAAATAAGGACAAGCTGGAGGCAGATCTTAAAACGCAGCGTCAGACCCAGGAAGAAATCGAATCGGTGATTGCGCAATTATCGGAAGAGCAGGTTCGAACCCAAAGAGCGCTGGACATGCAAAAGGAGGCGCTTGATAAAATCCGCTTTGAACTGCAGGAAAGCAAGGTCCGCCAGCAGACGGTCAATGAACAGCTCAAGGAAATCGATGCCGATGCCGAGCAGGTGCTGAAAAATCTGTCCGAGCAGGCCGAAGAACAAAGCTGGAAAAGCAAAGTGGATGATTTATCGGCTCAAATTGAGCGCTTGGGCACGATTAACCTGACAGCCATAGAAGAATACAAGTCGCAGTCGGAACGCATGAATTTTCTTAACGAGCAGCATGCGGATCTGATGGAAGCCCTGCAAACGCTGGATCAGGCGATCAGTAAAATCGACAAGGAAAGCCGACTGCGTTTTAAGGAAACTTTCGATAAAATCAACAATGGCTTGCAGGAAAAATTCCCTAAGTTATTCGGAGGCGGCCAGGCCTATCTGGAACTGACCGAGCAGGATTTGCTGGAGACCGGCGTCAATATCATTGCTCGGCCTCCCGGCAAAAAGAACAGTTCCATTCATTTGCTGTCAGGCGGAGAAAAAGCATTGACAGCGGTAGCTCTGGTGTTTTCGATCTTTGAGCTCAATCCGGCGCCTTTCTGTTTGCTGGATGAGGTGGACGCGCCTTTGGATGATGCCAATGTCGGAAGATTTTCACGAATGGTTGAAGAAATGTCGGCATCTGTTCAGTTTTTATATATTTCCCATAACAAGGCCACGATGGAAATTGCAAAACAGTTGGCAGGTGTTACTATGAAAGAACCGGGTGTCTCCCGGATGGTCGCGGTTGATATTGAAGAAGCAGTGAGTTTGGCGGAAAACTAATGGATAAAGAAATATTGAGAATTGTAATTATTGCAACCGGGTTGCTCGTCATAATCGGCATGTTGCTGTGGGCTTACATCAGAAACAGAAAAGCGCAGCATGGCATGGAGGGGTATGAGGGTGAAGATATCTTGAAAGGTGCTGATGAAGCGCTGGCATTCCAAGAGGATGATGACGACTTTGATATTGCATCTTCCGATAAACGCGGCGCTCATGCGGCAAAATCAGCGCAATACGAAAGTGATGACGATTATTATGAAACGGATGACGAAGACTATGCCGAATCGCTGTCCCGTTTTGTCGCGCCCAAAATCATCCAATTCAGCCTGATCGCTAGAGACGAGGATGGCTTCAATGGCGTGGATCTGGTGAATGCGCTTGAAATGGTCGGGCTTGAATACGGCAGTCTGAAAATTTTCGAACGCCTGGATGCTAACCGGCTGGTCGATTTTGGCGTCGCCAGTATGGTTGAATCAGGCACTTTTCCGTCCCAGAATCTGGACACATTCTACACGCCGGGCATCGTGTTTTTTATGCAGCCTGAAGCGGTAGATAATGCGCAGGCCGTTTTTGACGATTATGTGCAAACAATTCAGTTACTGGCGTCGGAATTGAATGGCGTGATCCGGGATCATCAAAGACAGCCTTTGACCGAAGCTACAATTCAAATGATTCGGCAGAGTTTGTAAGCGCCGATGCTTAACAGTGAACAACTAAAAATCCTGCATGAAGCGGATTTGGATAAAGTGCTGTCACTCGAATTGATCGAGCAGACCGCCGCGCAGACCGATGCCAGTCGACTCACGGATGAGCAGTTGCTTGAATTTTTGAAAATCTGCAATGCGTTATATCGCGGCGGCGAGCCAATCATTTCCGATTACATTTATGATTCGGTTTTTCTGGCCGAACTGCAGCGCCGGCATCCGCATCATCCTTATCTGGAAGCGGTCGAGCCGGAAAAAGCTTTTGTCGGCAAGACGGTCACTTTGCCAGAGAGAATGTTGTCCACTGACAAAGCCTACAGTCAGGAAGAGATTAACCGATGGCTGACACGCATTGAAAAAGCGGCCCAAGAAATCAACATCGATCTTTCCTCATTGATTTTCAGAGCTACTCCAAAACTGGATGGTTATGCAGCCTATGATGACGGCAAAATCTTGTACACGCGTGGTGATGGGCGTAAAGGCACTGATATCAGCCGGGTTTTTGAACGCGGGCTGATCGTTGGCGGCAACGGCAAAAGAGGAGAGGGAGCAGGTGAAATTGTTGTAGGTCAGGCCTATTTCAATACCTACCTGGCTGATTATTTCGAAAATGCCCGTAACTTCCAGGCCAGCATCATCCGGGAAAAAGAGCTGGAGCCGCATGCTCTGGAAGCCATACAGAATCACGCAGCGGTCTTTTATCCGTTTTCACAACTGCCCGACTGGTATGGATCTGCTACGGAAATTCGGACAAATTTCCATGATATTGTCGAAAAAGTCCGCTTTCTGGTTGATTATGATGTCGATGGCGTTATTTTTGAGGTAACGCATGATGCAGTAAAAAAGCATATGGGCGCAACACGGCATCATCATCGTTGGCAGATTGCCTATAAAAACAATATCGAGACAGCTATTGTCAAAGTATTAAAAGTTACGCCGCAAACT
>CAYPJI010000147.1:0-3305 GCA_964411045.1 uncultured Methylobacter sp.
TGCAGGATGCCTGTGCCGGCGACATGAACATGATGCGCCACTGCCGCCAGTGCCGTGCCGACGCCGTCGGGCTGCTCGGCGAGGACCGCGGCGACGAATTCACGATGGACAAAATCGAAGAGATGGAAATCGATTACCAGGCAGCCATGGAGAAACGCAAGGTCATCCATGAAGCCATTCAGGCCGAAATGGACAGCAAGCGTCTGGAGAAAGCGGCCAAGACCGAACAGTTCAAGCAGGAGCCCAAGCTTGATACGCGTCCGATGCTGATGGCCGTGGCGACCAGCGGACAGGGCCTCATTAACGTGCACTTCGGTCATGCCAAGGAATTCCTGATTTATGAGGCATCACCCGATGGCGTGCGCTTCATCAGTCATCGCAAGGCCGATCAGTATTGCGGCGGCGACACGACCTGCGGCGAGACTGAATCTACCCTGATGCGCACGATCAGGGCGCTGGAAGGCTGCGAAGCGGTGCTGTGTTCGAAAGTCGGCTATGAGCCCTGGGAGATGCTGGAAACGGCCGGTATCCAGCCGAACGGCGAACATGCCATGGAGCCGATCGAGGATGCCGTCATGGCCGTGTACAAGGAAATGGCCGCGGCGGGCAAGCTGGATGCAAAACCTGACGCAGCCAGAGCGAGTGCTTAGAAATCACAAAGTAGGGTACGCACTGCGTACCAATTCAGGCGTTCCCTGGTCCCCATGGTCCTCCGCGGGAACCGATACCGGGCTTTGAGAGCGGCACGTCGTATGTAAGCCCCGTATGCGTTTCCACGCGGGAGCGTGGGAACGAGGAAAATGGTACGCAATGCGTACCCTACGATTAAGGAGTTTGTTTTATGTCGGTAAAAATTATTGAATCCTGCGTTAACTGCTTTGCCTGCGAACCGGTGTGTCCCAGCAAGGCCATTTATGAAGCCAAACCGCATTTTCGGGTCAACAGCAATAAATGCACCGAATGCGAAGGCGACTATCCGGTTTATCAATGCGCCAGCATTTGCCCGATAGAAGGGGCGATACTCAATTCGCTGGGTGAGCCGATCAATCCGCCAGGGTCTTTGACCGGCATTCCGCCGGAAAAAATGGCCGAGGCGATGGCCGAGTTGCAGGCGCATTAAAAGGACGGCAGCCGTGGCTACGGTCTACTTCTACGAAAAACCCGGATGCATCAACAACACCCGGCAGAAGCAAATGCTGGCGGCGGCGGGCCATCAGGTGATCGCGCGAAATTTATTGACCGAGCCCTGGCAAAAGGAACGCTTGCGCGCCTTCTTCGGCAGCGAGCCCGTGCATCAGTGGTTTAATTACAGCGCGCCGGCGGTAAAAAATGGCGCGCTTGACCCTAACCAGCTCTCTGAAGAACAGGCTCTGGGCTTAATGCTGAAAGATCCGCTATTGATCCGCCGCCCTTTAATGCAGGTAGGCGATGTCAGGGTTGCAGGATTCGATCAGCATAAGGTTCATCATTGGATAGGGCTGGCGGCGGATCTGGAAAGCTGCCCTCGGTCATCCGAATCCGAGCCGCGCGGCTGTTTATCCAGCGCAGCGGAAAAATGACCCGAATTTCAAGGAGCCGCTTTATGGTCTCAGGTATTTTTTCAATCCTTCATGCCGCTGCCGGCCCGAGATTAGCATCATGTCCATAGCGCTTAAAATTCAGGACGTCAGGGCAAGCCTGTATGCCCGGCTGAAATCGCAAGCGATGGCGACGCCCAACCAAGAATGGCTGGCCTGCATGGTTTCCAGCTGGTGTCTGGGCAAGAGCGCTTTGCCCGATTACCTGGGGCTGGAACCTGCGCAGTTTAACAGGCTGGTCGGCCATTATTTTCCGGACTGCCGCATACCCGAACTGGCGCCTTCGGGCATTCGGCCGGATTTCAGCCGCATGCTGGAAAGAGACGACCTGGTCAATCTGCTCAAGCATTACAGCCAGGCCAACGGCTTCGAAAGCGACTGCATCATCGCCATTATCGTGGCCGGCTGTCTGGGCAACGATCACCTGTGGCAGGATTTGGGCCTGTTAGACCGCGGTCAGTTGAGCGCCATGCTGCGCTACAACTTTCCCGAGCTGGCCGCCAAAAACGACAAGGATATGAAATGGAAAAAATTCCTGTACAAACAGCTCTGCGAAGCGGAAGGGCTGTATCTTTGCCGAGCGCCGTCCTGCGCTGTTTGCAGCGATTACCCGAAATGTTACGGCCCTGAAAATTAAACGATAGATTGCGGGGCAGCTTTGCTCAGGGAATGGGCAAAGCCGCTCTCACACTTTATTTTCATCACCAAAATTAGACCTTCAACAAAGGTCGTAATTATCGTAGACTTCTCACCCTTAAAGCCAACCTCTCACAGCAGGTTAGGCCTGTCATACCAGATCAATAACCCGTCCTGACTTTTTTGGAGTGGAAAATAGTGGACAGAGAGAATTTACAGAAAAAACTGGATGAATTGCTGCCGATGGTAGAATCCTTCCGGTTTGACGAACAATACGACAACGAAGAGCTTTACACCAAGCTCAACATTCTGGAAGCCGATATCCGGGCCATACTGAAAGTACTGGCCAATCCCAAGCCCAATCCCTTCATGGTGGTTTAAACACCATTCGCCGCGTAACGCGCCGGTAAAGCGACGCGTTACGCGCGTCTCTACAACCGCAACGGCGCGACCTGGCCGCTCATGCGGTAATTGCGGTAATCATCCAGAACCATCGCATGATCGAACGCCAGCTCGGCGGGAAGATTGTCGAAGGTAAAAATGCCGCAATTTTTGGCGTCATCGGCCGCGACGGGCATGCCGTGCGCTTCGGCGATATAACAGGCCGTCACGGTATGATTGCGCGGGTCGCGCTTGGGGTTGGAATAGATGCCTAACAAAGCCGTCAGCCTGATATCGAGGCTGATTTCCTCCTTTGCCTCGCGCACCGCGGCCATCTCCATCGTCTCGCCGACATCGACAAACCCTCCTGGAATGGCCCAGCCGTAAGGCGGATTGGCGCGCTCGATCAAAACAAACGGCCGGCCGGGCAGATCGATCAGTTCAATCAAGGTATCGGCGGCGAGCAACGGCGTGACGGGTTTGAACATTATGGCTCCTGATGATAAACGGTAGTGAAAAACGGCCGGTAGGGTCGTTTTGAGAAGCGCCGAGTATAAAGTATTTGTAACCGGGGGATAAATCTTATGGTTTCAGCACGGGAATGATGGCGAATTATGCTGAGCATGTTTCAGTTTGAAAGAGTGCGCTTGCCATCAGTCAGGACAGGTTGTTTAATAATGACCAGCAAGAGGTTGAGCTTTAAGATAGGTT
>CAYPJI010000147.1:3343-5687 GCA_964411045.1 uncultured Methylobacter sp.
ACCCTCTATCCGACCGCATTTTTGAAGATGACAATGCGAGATGATATATAAATAAAACAATAAGTTATTCTGTATTAATTCGTATACGGCACATGGAACTGATCATTGGATACAAAATGCCGTATACAGCAAGCCAGGTTTGTAATAATAAGGAGAGCCGTATGGAAAAAATAGAAACCTCACAACAACCAAATAATAATGTCTGGAAAACAGGGCTTCATGTCTTGAAAATAGCGTTTACTCTTGTCTGCCTTGTTCTGATTTGCGCAGGAATAATTGGCTATGGATTTGCCTATCCAAAGGAGCCAACAGACCACTTTGAATACTTGGATAATATTACATCCCCAAAAAACCTAGCAAATTTGATTGCTTATGGCCTTGTAAACGGACTCATCATATGGGGCATTTTCTACGTGCTCGTAATTAGAAAGCGCGGCGCCATAATAAAAGGCTTTTCGTTCATAGCCATATTTATTTGTCTGGAAACAAGCAGCTTCTTCGAGTTTATACAACATAGCCGGGAAGCAATGCTGGCGCACTCAGAAGTACAAAAATTATATTCAGAATTTATTAAATCCTCGGTTGACTCACAAGGTATGCCTAAGCTTATTGAAAAAACGATAGATACAACACCTAAAGCACATGGCAAGTTCGGTGAAATGGAAAAATTTATGAAGGAATTACTGAATCAATTGGTGTCGCAAAGAAATGGCTATCTGCTTGAGGTTGAAGCCATTGGGTGGGATAGCCTATTGGATATAAATCACATAAAAGCTGATAAAACTTTCGTTGAAAGCAAAGTTAAAATTCAGAAAGCTAAAGAACTTGTTGAAAAATATAAAAAACAAAGTGATATTTTTACTGTAAAAACACAGGAAAACATACGCAGTCTGAATATTAACGAACGGAAAATAAGAGAAATGCTATCAGGTTTAGTTCAAGGCATGGAAGAGGAAAAGAAGAGTACAGATACATTGTGGACATTAGAAAGTAAAACCATTGATGAATTAGAGAATTGCATAAATTTATTATCAGAAAAGAAAGGGACGTGGGATATCGAAGGCGAGCATATAGTATTTCACAACGATGATGATCAGGAGAAAATTAAATCTTACGTTTCCGCTATTCAGCAAATAGAGCGCCAAAAAGAAGATATTTATCGCCAGCGCACTCAAGCGTTAAAACGCAGCTTGGACATGAAGCAGATACAGGGCTAAGTATGCAATAAGGAACAAAGCGCATCAATCGAGAGATGCAGATTTAGCCTAGCCCAGCGTTCAAGGAGGCATGCTGCCTTGATTCAGTTCTGAAAGTCTGCTTTTGAATCAGATTTGATGGCATAAGATTTTCAGATTCAAAAACAGCAAGGTTTCAAGTGAGTTCTGTTGTCAGGCCGATCAAGTTTCCTGAATTGGATAAGGGGGCGTACTTGGCAGAGAGGTTCTATTGAATATGTAAGATATAAACAAAAATAATAGGTAGTTCATCCTGAACCAGGATTACGTCGTATATATCACGTTAGGCTGTACGAAAATCATTTAATAGCCAAGAAAAAGGACAAAGCACTATGATTAACTTCAAAACCCTATGGGACAACTTTTCTAACGACGAGGCAGTAAAAAAGAACTACTTCAATAAGCAACCAAATGGTAATAATCCTTTTGACAACTACTGTTCTATTCTAATGAGTGAATGCTTTATTCAATCCGGAATTTCTCTTGAATCATGTGGGGGCACGAAGTGTTGGTCACATTCCGGTAAGAAGCATGTACTTAGAGCAGAACAGCTGGCACTCTGGTTATTAAAAAATCCTCCTAAAGGTTTTGGTGCAAAGGAGGAAATTAAGCCGGGAGAGTTTCAAAATCAACTTTCTGGACGTACAGGCGTTATTTTTTTTAAAGATTATTGGATCAGAGGAAAAGAAAGCTTCGATAATAGAAGCGGCGATCATATAGACTTATGGAATAAAAGCAGAATTACCGGTGGGCCCATGTTTTACCGTTCGTTTATTGAGCTTTTAGGCCTTGTTTCAGATCTAAATAAAAGCAGAAACGTGTGGTTTTGGGAGGTCAAGTAGGATGACAAAAAAAAGGGGTATTTGGGTTGCAATAGGTATTTCTTTGCTTTGCTTTGTTTTAAATTTCGGTCTTTTTATATATTTCTATAATCAACTTGCTACACCTTTTATTACGGAAGAGCAGCGTGTCTCAAATGCCGAATACATAATGAGTTTGACGGTTGGTGGTTTTGCTGTTGCTGCAATTGTCATAGGATTTTTTGTTTTTAATTTTTTAGGCTCTTATTGGATTCCGGGGAGAAACCCAAATATTGTTGAACCCTTGAA
>CAYPJI010000148.1:0-1279 GCA_964411045.1 uncultured Methylobacter sp.
TCACGCGCGCCGCCGCCGCCTTCAGATCGTAATTGCCGGACAAGGCTTCCCTGACTAGGCGGGACAGCGCCGCATCATCGAAGTCCCTCAGCCATTGTTCGGCTAGCGGGCCAGCAGGGCCGTCAGCCGCGCTCCAATGGAGCGGCAACGGCACGCCTACGTCAGTCGCCTGTCGCGCGGGCTCGCTGCTGCAGGCGCTTAGGAGCAGCGCCTGCAGGCACAAGGCGAAGACACCATTTTTTTTGCTAACTCCCATTACAGCCTGCGAATGTGAACTGATGCCGCGCAAATCGTGCCAGGCAAGCGATGCGAAGCTTGCGGAGTGAATTTACTCGCCCGATAGAAGAAAGAAATCTCCTTCACATCCTCGCCTGTCGCCGCTATTTTCCGTAGCTTATCCATGTTTTTCGCATTGAATTGTCGAAGCCAATAACGGCGACGGCATGGCCGTTTTTAGAAAAACCATGCTCGAGTCATTAAGTTATCAATAAACGGAAATATCCAAGATTTAAAAAATCCGTCCCTGGACGCTAAAACGTCATGCCTGACGGTTTGTAGGGGGTGAAGTCACGAATAACTGTCTCCCTGGGGATGGGAAAGCCATTATTTCGGAACTTCAATATGGAAGACGTTTCAACCATAAAATCCCTCACCTCAAGAATAAAAAATATATAAAACCCTGTTATCGCCCAGCCTGACAGACTTTGCGAAAGAACGGTCGGGATTGCTTGGCTTAAACCCTGCGGACGGGGCAACATGCCCCGTCCGGCTCAGGTCAAAATTAACTTCCCGAAATTCGTCTTCATCGTTCCCACGCTTTGCGTACCCAAAGGGCATAAATGGGAATGCAGACTGAATCGCTCCTGCGGTTCGGGACGCAGAGCGTCCTTGAGCCGGTTCCCACGCAGAGCGTAGGAACCATAAATTATTTTCGAAAGCCTCGGTGCAACGGAGTAATTGAAGTCTGCATATGACCTATCTGAACCAGTCTAATATTCCACTCGTATCGAACCAATTGCTGTCAACGGCGCCCCCGGATAGACTCCAAACCGTGGCGCTACATTGGCATTCGGGTCGGTTGATTCAAAATATTCCTTGTCGAGCAGGTTGCGAATATTGAACGATGTCGTCACTCGCGTTGGCCCCACTTTCAGTTTATAGGCCGCAAATGCATCCATCCTTACATACCCGGGGAGCTGGAATGTATTTTCAACATCGCCCTCCCGCTTGCTGGCTAGAACACCGCCTAAACCAACCGACCAGCCCTCTTGGGCGTCAA
>CAYPJI010000148.1:1322-5680 GCA_964411045.1 uncultured Methylobacter sp.
GACTGCCGGAATGCTCAGGTACGTTGTTCAAGCGCTTACCTTCATAGCCGTTTAGCACGCCATTCAAGGTCCGGTTGTCCTTGGTAATCCGTGCATCTGTAAAGGCATAGCTGCTGATAATGCTAAGGTTATCATTAAGGTGACCAATTATATCCAGCTCAATACCTTGGCTGCGTTGTTGACCGATTGCCGCACTATCGTTGGGATCAGGCGTTGTTAGATCGGGGGTGAGCAGATTATCCCTAGTCAAGTGATAGTAAGCCAGTGTTGTCAATAAGCGTTGATCGAAGAAGGCGGTTTTAATTCCGGCTTCGAATTGCTCGCCTATCTGCGGTTTGAAAGGTTGATTGTTGCTCGAAATTCCGTTATTCGCGGCTAGAGAGGTTGTCCAGTTGCCGTAAACCCCCAGCCACTGCCACGGTTGATAGAGAATGCCAACTCGAGGATTGAAACCTTCATCTTTGCGAATCACGGAAGGTGTCGAGTTTTCCAAAGCATTATCAGACTCTGAAAAGGAGCCACCGCGGCCTCTGCCGGTTTCTATCCAATCGTAACGTCCACCGCCCATAATGTGCAGTTTATCCCACAAGGTGATGTGATCCTGAAAATAAGCGCCATACCATTCGTCTTTATATGTCGAGAAATTCCGGCCTGTTTGTGTTTGTTCGATTGCCAATATTGCGTTACTGAAAACGGAGGGATCAATGCCGTAACTCGGACCCGGATTATAAATGTCAATGGCGAGTGCCGGATTGGCAGTATTGAAAAATCCCTGAATGTTGTACTGGGTAAATGAACGCAGATAGTCGAATCCGAGCAAAATGTCGTGCTTAGTACCTGCAAACTGAAACTTGCCGGTCAAATCGAGATTGGTGGTGTAAGCCTCGCTGTCGTAGCGCTGAGCAAAGACGTTGCGTTGCAGAATACCGGTGGCTTCATTTAGGGCATTGCCGAAAGCCGGTGCGGGATTAAGGAAGGTTTCTCTACTATCGCCCCAACTGGCCAGGAAACGGTTATGAATTGCCCAGTCGTCGTTGAAGCGGTGATTAAGCTCCGTACCCAATTGAACTTTAGAAATACTATCGATAGGATCGTTAGGATCACCGCCAACCGAACGATTGAGCGGAATGTTTGCAGGGCGATTGCCGACAACAGGAATACCGTAATCGGCCTGGTAATCTTGATCGACACCTTCGACATTAACGGTGAAATCGGTTGCATCGGTAAGCCGCCAGGTCAGGCTTGGAGCAATCAGTATACGATCATTACTTACGAAGTCCCGGAACGACTCGTTATTTTGATAAGAACCTGTGAAGCGATACAGCAAGGACTTGTCATCGGTAACCGGACCGCTAGCATCCCATTCAGTACGATACAAATCATAGGAACCGAAGCGCTGTTCAAGTGAATAATACGGTATATCCAAGGGTTTTTTGGTGGTGACATTAATCAAACCGCCGGGCTCGCTACGACCGAACAACACGGATGCAGGGCCTTTCAATACCTCAACACTTTCAAGATTGGCTGTGTCGAACTCGGAGCGAAAAGCGTTGGGAACAGCCATCAGGCCATTGCGATAGATTAAAGGGTTGCGAAAACCGCGAATAATGAAACCGGTGCCGGTGCCCAAAGAAGACTGAGCGCGAACGCCACTGACGTTTTCCAAGGCATCTGTGATGCGTGCAGTTTTTTGATCGGACATGACGGCCCTAGGTACCACCTGAATCGACACCGGGGTATCCATAATCGGCGTATCGGTTTTGGTCGCGGTGGAGGAGTTGCTGATGTGATAATCCTCGTTATAGGGATCATCCACGTCCTTAACCGTCTCGCCAACCACAGTCATCGCTTTCAAGACAGGCGTATCCGCTTGCGATTGAGGCGCGTTCTCCAGCGTGGCCGTATTAGCGCCGGTCAATCGATAACGTAACCCGCTGCCGGTCAGTAGTTGCTGCAAAGCCTGTTGCGGGGTGTAGCGGCCATGGATGACGCTGGAGCGTATATCTTTCGCCATACCGGCCGGAAAGCCGACTTGCCAGTCGCTGGCGGCGATGAAGGCGTTGAGGGCGTCCACTAAAGGTTGGGCCGGAATGTTGAAGCTCAGCGCCGCGCTTTGCGGCTTCACGGTATTTTGCTCGCCTATGTCGGCCGCCGACGCAGGCAGCGGCGAGCCGAAAGTAGGTAATGTTAAAGCCATGGCGATGGCCAGCTGGCGCAGTGTCCCTGGTGCGTTAGGTTGAACCTGAGGCATGAATTCTCCTGATTTGTAATGTCGTTAGTCGGCGCGTTTGCAGGCGCATAGCTAACAGGACGTATCAACATGACTGACGACACACTTGCGGAGAATTTTTTTTCGTGCAGCTTGAGGCGGCAGTTTTTGGGAGCGTGGCTTTCCCGGCACAATCAGGGCGAATGAATTCGCCCCTACATGATTTCATCGACAAATCGGAAAGTTATTTTTAGCCGAATCCTTGGCAATACGGCAACCATAATGGAAATTCAGCTTTTCAGCACCGTCAGATACGCCGACAGGTTGATGACCCGCGCGCCGGCGATGCCGGCCAGGGCGCGAACAATGGCGGCGGTATCTTTAAGTTTGTAGTTGCCGGTGATGCGGGTTTTGGCGAGTTTGGCATCGGTAATGACGATGACGCCGGGATGGTAGCGGTCGAGTTCGGCGATCACTTCTCCCAGCGGCTGATCCTGAAAGATCAATCGGCCGTCAAGCCAGGCGAAAGCCCGGCTGGCGTCAATGCCGGTGACGGCGCCGACGCCCTGGCTGACGATGCGGGTGTGCTGCCCGGCCGTGAGTTGCCGGCTGTCGCCCTGCTGTCCGGCGCAAACGACAATGCCGCTTTCGACATCGACCAAAGTGGCGTCGCCGGTTTTGACGTTAAAGCGAGTGCCGACCACGCGTACCGTGCCTTGTTCTGTCTCGACGATAAAAGGCCGGGCTTTGTCCGGCTGCACTTCAAAGTAAGCTTCTCCGCTGAGTATTTTTACTCCGCGCCGCTCGCCTTCATCATTAAACGCCAGCGCGGTATCGGTGTTCATCGTTACCGCCGAGCCATCGGCCAGCACCAGGCGGCGCTGCTCTCCGGCCGCCGTCACCGCATCGGCCTGCCAGCGTTCGATCAAGCCCGAACCCAGCAGCAGCCAGCCGCTCGCCAGTACCATGCAGGCCGCGGCGGCCCAGCGTTGCGGGCGTAATTTTCGCTGCGCTGGCGGCAACGGCATCGCCGCGCATTGGCTCAAGGCGCTATTCAGCGCCTGCGATTGCCATAATTGAGCGACCCTGTCGTAAGCGGCTCGATGCGCCGGACTGGCGGCCAGCCAATCGGCAAATTCGGCGCGGTCGCGTTGACTGACTTTACTGTCCTGCAAACGGGCGAACCAGGCTAACGCTTGCTCTTGCGTTTTGCCCAAGGCAGGGATCGAGTTTGATTCGGCATGTAAAGACATAGGGGTACACCTGAATGATTTGGCAAAATTCTATCATTATTGGACATGCGCAATGCGCAATATCCACACTTTAATTGAGTGATTTGCCTTGTGCGGACAGCAAGTGGGCAAGCGCGGCATACACGTTTTTTTCCACCGCGCTGCGGGAAATGCCGTAATGTCGGGCGATGCGCTCATAAGTCCAGTGATGGAATTTATGCAGCACCAGAATTTGGCGGCGCCGTTCCGACAAGCCGTTCAGCGCTTCAAGCATGAGCGCGACCTGCTGCCGTTCGTCAACTTGCTGTTCCGGTGCGGGTGCGTTTGAAGGAATGCGTTCCAGCAGGTTATCGGTGGCTTCATCGTCTGTCGAGCGGTTATCGCCGTGTTGACGTACCTTTTCCTTGCGAAGATGATCCAGCGCCAGATTGCGGGCAATCTGGTAAAGGAAGGGGCGCGGCTGGTGGATGTCCTGGGTTGTTGAAGCATGCAGCATTTTCAAGTATGCCTCGTGCGCCAGATCTTCCGCCGTTTGCGGACAGCCGACAATGCGATAGATGGTTTGAATTAACGATTGCCGGTGATTCAAAAACAAATCGTTGATAGCGAGAGTAAGACTGGTCATGGCGATGGTTTTTAGTTTTGCTGAAAAACTGGAACAGGCCTTTTCGACAGGCTCAAACAAGTCAGCAATAACCGGGCCAATATGTATGCAATTGATATTTAAAAAGAACTTGTTGCTTATGGGTGCAAAAGTACAGCATATGCCCGCATTGACTATGTGAAATAACACAGTTTTAGAGTTTCGTAAGGCGGGTTGGGCGTTAGCCGTAAACCGATTCATTCGAGCAAAAAAGTCGGGTTACGCTATCGCTAACCCAGGGCAATCGCGCTATCTCCCCATTGACAGACCCAGG
>CAYPJI010000149.1:0-5666 GCA_964411045.1 uncultured Methylobacter sp.
AGATTGCCGAAGAACTTCCAGCCGGTCGGCGTTTCGTAGCAGGGAATGTTATATTTGGCCGCGACACGGTCGACGGCCTGGCTGGTCGGCATCGAGCGTGCGACGCCGCTCAAGCCTTTAGCATAGGCCGGGATCAAATGTGCATTGGCTGCCATAATGGCGAGGCTGTCGCTGGGCGTGACGAAGAAATGATCGCCCATGATCATATTGCGGTCGCCATCGCCGTCGGAAGCGGCGCCAAAAGTGGGCGCGGCAGGGCTGAACATTTTCTCGGCCAGTTCCTGCGCGTGCGCCAGATTGGGGTCGGGATGATGGCCGCCGAAATCTTCCAGTGGCTCGGCGTTGATGACCGAACCGGGCTGCGCACCCAGCATGTCTTCCAGTATTCTTTTGGCATACGGGCCGGTAATGGCGTGCATGGCGTCGAAGCACAAGCTGATATAGCCGGAACTGATGCTTTGCTTCAGCAGCGGGAAATCGAAAATCGACTGCATCAGATCGGCATAATCGCTTACCGGATCAACAATTGTGATTTTAATGCCGTCGATCTGCTGCGTACCGATGTTGTCCAGGTCTACATCGGCCAGGGTTGCGATTTTGTAATTGTCGATAGACTGGCTGCGCTGAAAAAAGGCCTGTGTATATTTTGCCGGTGCGGGGCCGCCGTTATCGGCATTGTATTTAATGCCGAAATCCTCATCAGGACCGCCCGGGTTATGGCTGGCAGAAAGGATCAGGCCGCCGAAGGCCTTGTTTTTTCTGATCAGATGCGATGCCGCAGGCGTGGACAATAAACCGCCCTGGCCGATGATCAATTCGCCAAAACCATTGGCTGCCGCCATTTTAATGATGATTTGTAGGGCGGTTCGATTAAAATACCGACCATCACCGCCGAGCACGAGTTTTTTGCCGGCAAAGTCGTCCAAAGAATCGAAGATGGACTGGATGAAATTTTCCAGATAGCCCGGCTGCTGAAATACTTTAACTTTTTTTCGAAGTCCGGATGTGCCCGGGTTCTGGTCGTTATAGGGGTGGGTAGTGATCGTTTCTATTTGCATATTTGTGCCTTAGTGCGACAATTATCCTGATGAGCTTAAGTATGGAAACCTTTATTCTAGTGTAGATTATTTATGTGGCGAATTTATTTATTACTGTGTTGTAGTTGTTATGCTACGGTTGTATCTGCCGCTGAGGATATATGGCTGCTGGTGGATACGAGCGCGCTAAAGATTGAAGTCAAAAAAGGCGAGAAGACGCTTGAAACCCTCGACGGTATTGCGATCGGCCAGGGCGGCGCGGGCTTCAAGCATCATCGGGGCGATAATGTCACGCCTTTTGGTAATTACAGGATCGGTTGGGTCGGTGAGCAGAGCGCCTTTAAAAAATTTTTTGGTTTAACCTATCCTTCCGTAGATGATGCCGGGAAAGCGCTGGAGCAGGGATTGATAAACCGCGTCACCTATAACAGTATCGTATACGCTCACAAGCACAATCAAGTGCCTCCGCAAAATACCCCGTTAGGCGGACGAATAGGCATTCATGGCTTAGGTCGGGCCGATGAAAAAATCCATAAAATGATGAATTGGACGCATGGGTGCATTGCCTTGACCAACAGTCAGATTGATCATTTGAGTCATTGGATAGATAAAGGGACAATGGTCAGGATAAAATAGTCAATAAATTAAAGGGATAAATATCAAATAAAATAATACTGGAAAGAAATTTAAAAACAGTGCAGAATTGTATCCTGGAAGTACTCTTTACGTAGTAACAACTTTGAAATAAGGAAAAATAATATGAAAAAAGTAATTAAATTATCAATGATCGCTATGGCTGCTACTCTGGTTGTTGGTTGCGCCACTAACTCAGATATCGATAACCTGCAATCACAAATTGATGGTTTGAATTCTAAAGTTTCTCAAGCTTCAGCTGATGCCGCTAGCGCACAACGTGCTGCTGCTGATGCGGCTGCAAAAGCTGCTGATGCAGAACAAGCTGCTAACCGCGCTGCTCAATACGCTCAAGACACTAACAGCAAACTGGATCGTATGTTCAAAAAATCAATGATGAAATAATTCATCATTTTTTGATGCATAGAGAGAGCCCACTGGGATTTTTTCCCGGCGGGCTTTTTTTATGGGATTGAAGAAGGCGCCGGGCCGGCTTCAGTCATGGAAGGACGCTTATAAATGGCGACAGGGATGCCATTATGCCTTTGCAGCGCCTTTTTCAGTGCCGCGCCATCAAGGATCGGCATTTGATTGTTGTTGGCGCGTTCTATCAATTTTAGCGCCAGCTCCAGACGTGCCAGGTGTTTTTTTTCCGTCTGTTTGGGAATGGTTCCACTCTCGTCTTCTGCTTCAGTTTCAGCCAAAGTCGGATGAACTTCTATATACAGTGTATCCTGATGCCAGCCGACCTTAACCGGTTGATTGACAATATAGATTGGCGTGCCTGTCTCTATTTCCGGATACAGTTCTTCAATATCCTCCGGATACATGCGGATGCAGCCATGGCTGACCCGCATGCCGACGCCGAAAGGTTTGTTGGTGCCGTGGATCAGATAGCCCTTTACGCCCAGATACATCGCAAACTGGCCAAGAGGATTATCGGGCCCGGCCGGAATGAATGCCGGCAGAGCCTCGCCGTTGGCGGCACGCTCCGCTCTGATCGATGCGGGCGGTGTCCAGGTCGGGTTTTCAGTTTTGCGGATAATTGTTGTTCGCCCTAGCGGCGTTCGCCAATCCACGCGGCCGATGCTGTGTGGAAAGGTTTTGGCGATCCCTTTCTCGTCTTCCCCATGCCTGGGAAAATAATACATGCGATATTCAGGAAGGTTCAGCGTCAGGCCTTTTCTTGGTGTGTCGGGTAATAAGCGCTGATTGGACAACCGTACCCGGGTGTCCTGGCCCGGCAGCCATCTGTCCACGCCCGGGTTAAGCAGCAGGATTTCGAGCTGTCCCATATCGTAATGCCGGGCAATATCGAGCAGTGTGTCTTCATGATTGGCCGTAGTGTACAACTCGCCGGCTGATGGATCGCCGATCAGGCTGTCGCTCGGGCTATCGGGCAGTTCATACGTTGTGGACGAAGCAGGGAAGCTGGATATCAGCAGTAATAATACGACTAGCCTGCGGATAAAAGACGGCATAAGATATCTTTTAAGAATCAGGATAGTCGTTAGATGAGTCATGCTTTATTTTCTCCGCCGAATAATTCCATAAGACGGGGTAAAAAGTTCGCCAGTTCCAGTGACATAATCGAAAAGTCCACGTCGAATTTTTCGGCTTCGTCGTGGGCTTCGATATCGGCAACCTGATCCTGGATCAAATCGAGAAAGCGCAGGCGTTTGATGGACAGATGCTCGTCGATAATGAAGGAGAGCCGGTCGTCCCAGGTGAGGGCCAGTTTTATTGCTTCCTTGCCGGTATCGAGATGGTTTTTGATTTCCGGAAGCGTCAGATCATGGCGTTTGCAGCGGATGATGCCGCCTTCCTCTTCGGGTGAGCGCAATTCGCATTCGTCTTCAATCGTAATATCGGCCGGTGCTTGGTCATTGATCAGCCACTGGGTCATGGTAAAAACCGGTTTTTCCACCGTATTGGGCGGCACGGCCGGCAATGAACCCAGGCATTTGCGCAGGTTACTGAGCAGGTCCTCTGCCTTTTTGGCCGAGGCGGCATCAACGATCAGCCAACCGCCTTTGGGATCGATATAAGCATAGGTTTTGCGCGAAAAGCTGAAAGCCTTGGGCAACAGCTCAAAGATCAATTCGTCTTTGATGGCGGTACGTTCCTTCTTGGCTAATTTCCGGCCCTGTTGGTCTTCCGCTTCCAGGATTTTTTCCTGAAGCATTTCATTGACCACGGCAGACGGCAGCACTTTTTCTTCTTTTTTTCCGCACAGCATCATAAAACCGTTCGCAGTGTGCACCAGTTGTGCTGAAGTATTGCCTAAAGGAGCGGTCCAGCCAAAGGAGAATTCCTCCTGATTGCCGCAAGGGCGAAATGCCATTTGCTCAAGTTTTTGCTCCAGTTCAGCTGGAGATAAGGTGAAATCTTCGGTGAGACGAAAAATGCTAAGATTTTTAAACCACATGCGTAACAGACACTCTATAAAATTGACGAACGCGTATTATCTCGCAAAATTGCCGGGCTAAAATTAAAATTTATAGAATGAGTATGACTGACATTACAGGATTCGCTCCGATTGTTTCCAAGGATGCGCAGGTGTTGATTCTGGGGTCCATGCCCAGTGAAGTCTCACTGCTTAAGCAACAGTATTACGGCCATCCCAGTAATGCGTTCTGGCCGATCATGGGCGCATTGGTCGGTGCTTTTCCCGGTCTTGATTATGAGCGACGTAAGGCTATTCTGATGGCGAACAAGGTGGCGGTCTGGGATGTACTGCAAAGCTGTCAACGGCAGGGCAGCCTGGATTCGAATATAGCGTGGGCATCGATGAAAACCAATGACTTTGTCGGCTTTTTTAGCGAGTATAAGTTTATCAGGCGCGTATTCTTCAATGGCGGCATGGCCGAAAAGGTCTATAAAAAATATATTCTGCCAAGCTTGGATCAACGTTTTGCCTATCTTGAATATCAGCGTTTGCCTTCAACAAGTCCAGCCCATGCGTCTTTGAATTTAGCGCAAAAAATAGAAGCATGGAAAGTGATTAGGCAGCCTGTGGTAAAGTAGGCGTTATTTATACGGCGAGGCAGAGATGGAAGCATTTTCAAGCTGGGAAAATCTGTTGTTGGGCGTTCTGGCGCTGCTGATTATTTTCTGGATGCGGCCCGGGATTAAGGCATCACTCGAGCAAAGCAGAAAAGCGTCGGCAGACTGGAAGGCAGTGCTGATGCCTTTGGGTCTTGTTGTGCTGTTTGTGATTTTTTTAATGGTAGTGGTTTAGATCAGATGAGCGAAGAAGAATACGAATACGAGGAAGAATACGGGTACGAATACGATGAAGATGAGGAGGTGGAGTATTATGCGGTCCGCCCCAACAAGTCGCAGCAAAAACGCGATATGGCCGCTCTTTTCGCTTTGGGCGAAGAATTGTCGGGTTTGCCTGAGGCGCAATTAAAAACATTTGATCTGCCTGAAAATCTCCATAAAGCTATCGTCCAGGTTGCAGGCATGCCGCCAAAAGGTGCGAGAAAACGACAGTTGAAATTTATTGCCGGCCAGCTGCATAAAATCGATATAGAACCCATTCAGGAAGGACTAGCCCGCATCAAGAGCAAAAGCGCGCATGCGGTCAGAGAGCATCATATCATCGAACGCTGGCGGGACAGATTGGTTGCAGAAGGCAACGAGGCGCTGGCCGAATTGCTTGATGAGCAGCCGAAGGCGGACCGGCAGCAGTTAAGACAGCTGTTGCGCAATGCCCAGAAGGAAGCGGCGGCGGGCAAGCCTCCTAGATCTTCGCGCCTGCTGTACCGCTATCTGAAAGAAGTGTTTGAGTTCGAAGACTATAAATCAGCTGATGACGAATCGGTTGAAGATGAGCCGGATTCAGATTTGTAGCGGCTTAGTTAAACAAGTCCGTTTGCTGGAAATGCGTCAGCCTGGACCGGTTTTCCAGCGATGACAGCGTAACGCCAAGCAGCCGTACTCTGCGCGCGCCAATATCAGTACTGCGCAATAGATCTTCCAGGATCGCAA
>CAYPJI010000150.1:0-5021 GCA_964411045.1 uncultured Methylobacter sp.
AGAGTTCATCGGTTTATTACAGTCAGCCGATGTTTAACCTATCATTCTACCGGACCTGCGCGAAAAACCGCGCAGACTGATGGATTTAACCGTTACGTTGCAAGATGAGCCATGGAAATTACATTAATCAGGCACGGCAAGCCCGCATTCGAGCTGAAAGGAAAAGTAAAATCCCGGGATGTTTGCGAGATGATCAGAAGGTATGATTCATCAGGCATAGCGGGGCCGCCGCCGGAAGCAGCAAAACAGCGGGCATCGGCATGCAAGGTGGCCGTCTGCAGTGATTTCATCCGTTCTTTAGAGTCGGCCAAAGCGCTTGGATTTAATGACATTTTACTGAGCGATCTGATGTTTCGGGAAATTGCCGTACCTCATTTCAATACGGGGTCCTTTGCTATGTCAGCCAGTGCCTGGGGCGTGCTGTTGAGATACATGTCGGCATTCGGTTTCTCGCAAAATGGCGAGTCGCTCTCGATGGCAAGAAAGAGGGCGCAGATTGCGGCATCGGCTTTGATTGACATAGCCCATGTCCATGAAAGCGTTTTGCTGGTGGGGCATGGCTTTATAAACTATTTTCTAGCCAGGGAGTTGCTGTCCAGAAACTGGGCAGGCCCCTCAAAGCCAGGCGGCGGTTATTGGGAATACGGGGTATATCAATATCATGCGGTATAACATGGCGCTGGGCACTGCGGAGCCGGAACCAGGGTCAGGGTACGCCTTGTTACACAACGGTTAGCCCGCCGTTCCAGCGGACCCTATTCTAAGGCCGCTCATTTAAAATGTTACACAACAAAAAGGAAATTTAATGGCTCAGGTAAAAATTTACGGCATTCGGGAAAAGCTGGCACCGGTGCGCGAGCGCTTGTCGGAAACCATCCACCAATGTGTCATATAAGCCTTGCAGTTTCCGGCCGACAAACGCGCGCATCGTTTTTTTATGATGGAGAAGCCCGCAGAGACTGGAGTTCTTGATAAGCCTGCTGGATTGTCTTGAGAGAGCTTGGCTCTTGACGCAAAATGATTGGTCTTATGTTTTAGCTTCAGGCATTCCAACTTGAAGACAGCATAAATGGCCATAAAGACAGGGTTGTTTTGCGTCGTCACGCGCCGGATAGGCGATTTGGCCAAGGCGGATTTCAGGGATTTGTGGAACACTTCGACCTGCCACCGTTTGTGATAGATTGTCGTCACGGTATCGCCATCACGCGTCAAATCACTGCACACCAGATTCAACCAGCCCGTGCTGCCGTTCTGGTTTGTAAAGACTCGCCGCACTAAAAGCACTTCCTGTTCGAAGCCCTTCAGCCAGCCGCGCACGGCCTGTTTATCCGCTAATGCCAGCACATCATTTCGTTCTCGTCAGTCCAGGCCTTTTCCTGAATGGTGTCGTCGAATATCAATACACCGCCTTCTCGTTCTATCTGACGGACGGTCGATTTCACGTGTCGCCATAGATCCCGCAAGTTGAATTCCCGCTTCGCTAAAAAAACGCGTCGCACGATCATGGCTCACATCACCATCCACCCCATGGCCGACAACCCTGTCGCTGTTGCCGCACCAAACGTACTGATCAAATAATCAGTGTATAACTCTAATTCTGCTTTTTTCATCCGTATAGCATGGCGATGGCTGCGTAACATCAGTTACTCTTTTACAGCAGCCTGGAAACCTTGCCGTCCCTTGAGCCGAATGCCGATCCTCCTGCTCCATACCTCAATCCCAGTTCGACTGCCTATGAAAAATTACCATCAGCAATATGAATTATTGCTGAGGTGATTTTTTTTCATCGTTTTATTCTGTTGTGCAAAGGCGCTGAGCACTCTGGCGCGCCTTGACAAAGACTTTGCGGCGTCAACCGCCTGGTCCGTTTCTATCCGATGCAAGCGTGAAGCCCGTAGACCATACGCAACAACGCATTAATGCATGGCAGATAACGATCGGGAAAGTGTTGCGCGGCATCTGTAACTGTTCACTTGAAATGGGGATATCAAATGAAAAAACGTACTTTATTGGGACTGGCCACAGTCTCTTCGCTTTTATTCAGCAGTCAAGGCGCATTTGCACACAGCGCTGCCGAGGCCCAGCCGGGCGGATTGCGCGACTTGATGGGCCGCAGCGCCGCGGTCGCATTCGGCAAAGTCGTCGATATTCAATACCGTAATTCCGAACCGACCCGGGAAGAACCCAATGGGGTGCCGCATACTTTCGTTACCTATGCCATCGACAAGGTGTTCCGCGGCTACTTGCCCGAAAAATTCACCCTGCGCATTCCGGGCGGCGCCGACAGCAAAGGCGGCATGTACACCGAAACGACTGCGCCCACTTTTGCGCGCGGCGAAACCGATGTGCTCTTTATCGAAGGCGGCGAGCCGGGCGATTGCCAATTGATCGATTGCGTCGGAGGGCGTTTTCGCGTCTCCGAAGACCACATCTACAACGGCTACGGCGTACCCCTGGTCGAAGCCGAAAAAATGCTAAGCTTCGGCGGCAAGCCTCATTTCGAGCTGAATACGATGGAGGTGCCGCGTCCCGATTTCGATAAAGTCATCACCCAAGCCGAAACTATCGCCTGGTTGAAGGAGAACCAGATCGACGAAAGCCGGCTGGACGAACTACGCAAAAAATACGAGGTGGAAGCGCCGGCTTTTTATCGCATCAATTTACAGGCGGAAGGCATCAGCGACAGAGACGATGATTCCGGCGAGGAAGAAGCCGGCGTCATCGACAAATACCGCGATCCGCTCAGCACCACCGAATTTTTCGCCCTGCTGGAGCATTTCAACGCCGAGCTGGGTACGCCCGATCTGAAAGTCGTCGGAGCGGACCCCGGCCAGGCATTTTTCGTCAAGCCACCCGTTGCCGAACCGATGCAGGAGGTCAGAACCGTTCTGCCCAAGGCCAGCGACGAAGAACTCAGAGAACGCGAGAGATTGGACGGATTATCTCAGGGGGATGAGCCCGATAGCGCTGATTCCAGCTTTAATAAGCTTACCGTTAACTAATCGAAAGGAATACAACTCATGAAACAGATCAGATTTTTTGTGATGCCGCTCCTATTGATAGCGGCGCAATCGGCATTCGGCGCTTCCTGGCTGGAATGCAACGGCGACAGCGGAAAGAAATTGCGTTGGGGCGGAAACTCGACGAGCGCGCGCATCAATACCGCCAGTTTTTCCGGCAGCGCTTTAACCGCTGCGCAGCGCGGCTTGAGCGCCACCAATAAGAACCCCTCGCCGTTTGTGATCAATGCCACGACTGAAACCGGCGGCGTCTCCCGCGGCAACGGCCAGAACGAGATCTATGCCAAGAACATTTCGCCTCCCGGCGTGGCCCAGATGAACTATCATTGCTACTGGTTTTTCGGTTGGCATTACGGCCTGGACGAAGTGGACATCGTGCTCGATTCCGACCGCAACTGGACCAGTTCCACCGCCAAATCCGCCAACTTCACGTACACGGGTTCCGCGCGCCCGATCGACTCGGTGATTACGCATGAAGCGGGACACCTGCTGGGACTGATGCATGTGAACTGGGAATACAACGTGATGGGCGACTCCTGGCGGCATCACCATGCCAACGGCACGCAAGCGAACATTTATTTCGGCGAAGACGCTTCCCATGGCTCGCGCGTGCTGTACGGCACTCAAGGCAGCGCTTTCAACGACGTATCGGTCACGCACTGGCGCCGTACCGGCGCGGACGGCGAATATTCCAGCCATGGCCGCGTACGTGTCCGCAACAACGCGAATACCGCGACCTTGGCCGGCATCACGATCAACGGCGAACCCGGTTTCCGCGCCACTCGCGGCACCCTGGTCAGACCGGAATTTACGCTCGAAAACAACGGCAAATCGACGAAGAGCAACATCGGCTTCGGCATCTACGTCTCGAGCGACGACTTCATCAGTACGGGTGATCGGCGCATCGCCGGCGGCACCTTCGGCTCTTTGAGCCCGGATGATGTGCACACGACCACCATCCCGGTCTTCATTCCGAGCGATTTGACGGTCGGCAAGGATTATTGGCTTGGCATCATCATCGATGAAGACAATGCGATTGGCGAAGTGAACGAATCGAATAACCAGGCCTATATTCCGATCCGAATCCAATGATCAGTGCCTGAGAGCGTCCCCGGAGCAGAGGGTTCTGTTTCGGGGCGTTGTTGGATAAACAGAATTAGTGTTAAAGTCAGGCTATAAAAACCGGCTTCCCGCATGGTCCTGAAAAAGCGCGGCCATGCGGACATAGCCGCGCAAGGTCTCGACGCTGCGGTGCCGCAAGGGTTGTGTTGCGTTAGTAGCACAGTTGAGGTGAACTACGCGACCAGAATACCGTTCAGTAGAAACTACATAAAAGGAAATTTAATGGCTCAAGTAAAAATTTACGGCATTCGGGAAAAGCTGGCGCCGGTGCGCGCGCGTTTGTCGGAAACCATCCACCAATGTGTCATGGAAGCCTTGCAGTTTCCGGCCGACAAACGCGCGCATCGTTTTTTCATGATGGAGAAGGAGGATATGCTTTATCCGTCAGGGCGTACCGATGCCTATACCATTATCGAAATCGCAATGATCGAAGGCCGCAGCATTGACGCAAAGAAGAAACTCATCCGTCTGCTTTTCGATAAAATCAGGGATGAAGTCGGCATCGCGCATCAGGATATCGAGGTGTGCATTCAGGAAAGCCCCGCGCACAACTGGGGCTTCAGGGGCATGCACGGCGATGAAGTCAAACTCAATTATAAGATCGATGTATGAATCTATTCAGGCGTTAGTGTTTCAACGAACATCGGGCATTTTGAAAACACCGTACGTGATTCCAGGATCACACGCCCTGTTATCAATGGCGGAAATGAATACTCGCCGCCCCGGCTGTAGAAAACTGATTTAGTTCAAAATCAGCATTGAAAAAATTGCATTAGGTAGTATTACGTACTATGCTTCGCTTCGTGCTTGGCGCATCAGTATTTATGTTAGTCAAGCGCTAAAGAGGCTGCAGTCTGGATTGGAAGGATGGACTCGGCG
>CAYPJI010000150.1:5076-5664 GCA_964411045.1 uncultured Methylobacter sp.
AATTCCAGTCCGTGCCTACGAGCCGGCTTTATTTTGTCTGATCGCCCATTCCGGCCGGAATAGGCGAATCTGTTCCTTACACTAGATCACAGGATGTCATTGTATGAATAAGTTCAAAAAACGGTTGTGGATAATGGCTTGCGGTTCATTACTGGCAAGCATCGGTATCAGCCAATCTGTCCATGCAGCCAATAATATTCAGCACATTAAACAAAAAGGGTCGGGCGCATCGGCTCAATGGGATCAATCCGACGACTGCTCTTACTCCAGTACCTCCGTATATGTCTCGGAGACCGAAACACTAGGTGCCTCCGGCGATTCGGCGCCATTCGTCAGCGTATGGGTAAATACCTACAACTCTTGTAATGGAACCTCACACAGCATCTCCGGTTATTCATACGCTGATATCCAGTTCAACAAGAACCCGGGATTCAAGCCCAGCACACTGGCTGCGACCATCCCCGCATCAGTGTGCACCTATAACTATAATACGGATTCATGGTGGGGATCGTATACATGTGAGGAAAACCATACCATCGATGTCGATCTTACCTGGACGCCCACTGAGCATCCAACACGCTCCAACAG
>CAYPJI010000151.1:0-5627 GCA_964411045.1 uncultured Methylobacter sp.
ACATACCAGCTGACCAGATGGGATGATTGCATGACCATAGCGATGACCGTAAACAAAATGGCGTTATCGGCAAAAGCGGACAGGAACTGCGCAATCAGCAGCGGATAGATTTTCCGGTTCATGAGGCTTTGTCAGTTGCAGTATCAGGCTGGGCGGCAGGCGAAAGTTCTGCGGCGGCAAGCTCTGTCGCCGCCGGATAATTGATTTTGCCGGACGCCATGACCGGCACCGCATTGACCACGAGAATTTTCTTCGGCAGGGCGATATGCGCGACGCCTTCCGCGACAGCGGCCAGATCATGGAGACGGGCATTTTTATGCGTCGTCAGCAGGATGACCTGTTCGCCTTTTTTGGCGTCGGGCAGGCTCACGGCGGCATGATGCTCTTCGGGCCAGGCTTTGGAAGCCAGTTGCTCCACCGCGGTCAGGGAAACCATTTCACCGCTGACTTTGGCAAACCGTTTGACGCGGCCGCGGATGCCGATAAAGCCGTCCTCGTCGACCTGCACGATATCGCCGGTGTCGTACCAGCCTTGGCCGTAAATGGATTCAGGCGGCACCAGCTGGCCCGGATTGTCGGCCAGCAGATAGCCCAGCATGATGTTAGGTCCCTTGACATGCAATTGCCCTGCATCCTCGATGCCCGGTATCGGTTCCAGCCGGTACTCCATGTCGGGCATGAAGCGGCCGACCGTGCCGGCTTTGTAATCCATCGGCGTATTGACCGAGGTGACCGGCGCCGTTTCGGTCGCGCCATAGCCTTCCAGAATACGGATGCCGAATTTGTCGGCCCAGATCTGGCGCGTGCTTTCATGCAATTTTTCGGCGCCGGCCACGACATAGCGCATGTTGTAGAAATCGTAGGGGTGGGCTTTTTTCGCGTAAGCCGCAAAAAACGTGTTCGTGCCGAACATGATGGTCGCGTTGATTTCGTAAGCGATTTCAGGGATGACTGCGTAGTGCAGCGGCGTCGGATAGAAGAACGCCTTCATGCCGCTCAGGATCGGCAGCAGCGTGCCGACGGTAAAGCCGAACGAGTGAAACATGGGCAGGAAATTGAGCACGACATCCTGCGCGTTAAAGTTGATGCGCGCCTTCAGTTGTTTGTGATTGCCCAGAATATTGGCATGGGACAGCACGACACCCTTGGGCGTGCCTTCCGAACCGGACGTGAACAGCACTACGGCCGGGCTGTCAGGACTGTAACGATTATGCTGATACCATAAGCTGGCCGTTTTGCTTCGTACCAAAGCCTTGAATTTGGCTAAAGACGTAATTTGCGCGGCCAGATCTTCCAGATAGACCAGCTTGACCACTTTCTGCAACTGCTCGGCTTCATCAGTTAGACGGGCCATCTCTACAAAGCGGCGCGACGTTAGCACGGTCTTGACGAGCGACGTTCGGCAGGCTGACACCATGCCGGCCGAGCCGGTGGAAAAATTCAGCATGGCGGGCACACGGCCGTGCAACTGCAAACCCAGGATCACAAACAGCGTTTTAGTCGAATTGGGCAGGAAAACGCCGACATTTTCGCCGGCTCCGGTGATTTTTTGCAGTGCATCGCCGATCGCAATCGTGCGCGTGATCACGGTGTCATAGGATAACCGGATGCGCTCCAGGTCTTCGACAACCTTATGTTTGCCGCCATGTATTTTGCGCGCTTCCAGCAGGGCGGCGAAAATGGTTTGCCGGTAATGGCTGGTGGCGAACATCATATCGGTCATCATGTCAGCCAAGGCATGTCCGCTGTGTTTGCGGCGCATTTTGCCCCGCATGTCGTCAGGCGCGGAAATCTTTGTCGGCGGCAGAATCTGAATCGTGATCTTGGGAAACAGGCGCAAGCGCACGATATTGCGCAAACGCGAGAAGTGCGTATATTCGGCGCCATCGATACGGACCGGCAGAATGGTCGCGCCCGATTTGTCGGCGACCATGCCGGTACCGTCGTAAATCTTCATCAGGGAACCGGTTACCGTAATGCGGCCTTCCGGGAATATGACAGTACGGGTATCATGCTGCAGATGGTGAATGACATCCTTTAACGACATGGGATGCGTCGGATCCATCGGGAAAACGCGCGACAGGCTCAGAAAAGGCTTTAGCCACCAGCGCTGGGAAATGTGCGTATTGATCGCAAAAGTGATGTCGTCGGGCAGGAAAACGCCCAGCAGCAACGGGTCCAGAAAGGACGTATGGTTGGATATGATCAGGACGCGGTTTCCGGCCTGTTTATAGTTTTCCAGGCCTTTGACTTCAACCTTATAGATCAAAGTCAGCAGCCAGTGTAAAATTTTTTTCAGCATAATATTCCTCCTTGCATCATCTTAGCAGACATTGAGAGATGTCTTGATGACGTAATTCTAAATTGTAATTGAACAATGTTCAATTAAATATTTACACGCTTTTTACTGTCGCTTGACAATTCTGTTTTTAATCCTACTCAAAGCATAAAAAAGCTCGGCAAGGAAAAATAATGACAAGATGACAATTAACATCTAAGTTTAATACGCCATTCACTCTTGTAGAGATAAACCATGCAACGAAATACCTCACGAGTCGGTCATGCGCTGACTCTCATCATTGCCGGCCTGTTTGCCTTCGGATCGGCACACGCGGACAAGCCGACACGATTCAGCGATCACCCTGACGGTAAGAACAGGCAGAAAGACAAGCATGACCGTGTTGTGAATCAGCGGCCGGATCATAACGCGAGGGCAAGGGGTAACATAGGGAGAAACGATTATTTTCTCGACCGGCACAGAACCGCTATCCATGATTATTACATTCAACAGTCCCGTTCCGGGCGTTGTCCGCCAGGGCTGGCCAACAAGCGGAACGGCTGCCTGCCGCCCGGCCAGACCAGAAAGTGGCAGATCGGCCGGCAGCTTCCTAGGGACGTGATTTTTTATGATTTACCGCCTTCGCTCGTTCAGTCCTTGGGGCCTGCGCCGAGAGGCTACCGCTATGTGCGCGTGGCGTCCGGCATTCTGCTGATAACGATAGGAACAGGCATGATCGTGGATGCCATACAGGATTTGGGCAGGCTGTAATCCAGCGCAAATCCGGGGCGGTTTTAATCGCCCGGCCAAGGCTGTCTGTCAGGTTTATCAACTTTAACAAGCAAATGTTGTCGCAGTAATTATTTATCCGATCTAAAGACGAATGAAGCAGGCCGATAAAACTCTGCTGGAGCAGATGGCGATCACTGAATCGGACGCCGAGCACCGCAAGTCATTGTTATCGTTCAGCGCGACGGATGCCGCATGGCTGGCCTGTTGCAAGCCGGTTATCGAAACGAAAATAGATGCCCTGGTAGACGAATTTTACGAAATTCAGATCCGCATACCTGAAGTTGCGCAGATGATCGAGGGCGCCGATACCTTGGCGCGCCTGCGCGATATGCAGCGCCGCTATGTCCTCGACCTGTTCGGCGGCTCGTATGGCCTTGATTATATAAGCGACCGGTTAGGCATAGGACTGGCTCATAAACGCATCGGCGTTGAACCCAAATTCTATCTTTCGGCCATCCACACGCTTAAATGCCTTTTGGCTAAACTGATAAACGAAGCGCTTCCGGAAGCCGGCGCTCGCCAGGCCACGCTGGCGGCGCTCGATAAATTATTGCTATTCGATATAACGCTCGTGTTTGAGACTTACATCCGCAGCCTGGTTTCGGAAGTCAAAGCCGAAAAAGATAAATCCCTGACTTACGCGCGGACACTGGAGATCAAGGTCATGGAGCGGACGCAGCAACTGGAGAGGTTGGCGCGCACAGATCCGCTCACAGGGCTGCTGAATACGCGCTTTCTTACTCAAACGCTTGAGAAAACCCTCCATAGGGCCCAGCGCCATTCCGACCCCGTGACATTCGTCTACTTTGATATTGACGATTTCAAGAAAATCAATGATATCGAAGGTCATCAGCGCGGCGATGACGTGTTGCGCATGATAGGCGATATCTTCAGAAAAGTATCGCGTACCGAAGACTGCTGCTTCCGCTATGGCGGCGATGAATTCTGCATCATTTTGACTAACTGCACCGAATCGCAGGCCAGAGAAATCTATATGCAGCGCTTCAATGACGCTCTCAGGAAATACCGGCAGGATGTCACCTTAAGCATTGGCATCTTCCAGACAGGACCCGATCATTATGACGATCCCGAAACCGTCATCCGCTGCGCCGACCATAGAATGTACGAGGCGAAAAGAGCCTTCAAGTCGGCCCGGCAGTCATCGGATACCTGATCCGGAGCCTTGCCGTGCGCGTTTGACTGACAGACTTCAGCGCCGGTTATAAAATACAAAGTCTGAGCAGGAAAATATTGCCTGACAGCGCTATAATGCAAGGATTAAAAAAATCTTAATCCTTGCCGGGCAGAGTCGTCAGTGCATGAAAATACTCAATATTTATTTTAAGAATATCAAATCATTAGAAGGCGAGAACCGGATCGATTTTGATCAGGCGCCGTTTGATACCGGTGTTTTCGCCATTACCGGCCCTAATGGTTCAGGCAAATCCGCCATTCTCGACGCGATCACGCTGGCTTTATACGGTGAGACGTTCCGCTTTGAACGTCCGGCCCGGCACGTCATGACCAAGCACACGGCCGACTGTTTTTCCGTGATCGAATTTTCGCTGGGCGCTGACCGGTATCGGTCAAGCTGGCATGTCGAGCGCGAAGGCGGCCGCTCCGATGCGGAACTGATGCCGCCGGTCATGACGCTGACCCGCCTCGGCGAAAACGAGGAACTGCTGGCTGATACCCCGCATTCGGTCTGCGCCTTGATTACCGAAATCACCGGCATGAATTTCCGCAATTTCACGCGCTCGATCATGCTGGCGCAAGGCGATTTCGCCGCTTTCCTGAACGCCCTCGATACCGAGCGCATGGATATCCTCGAGAAAATCATCAGCAGCGATATCTACGCCGATTACCGGAAAAATGTCATTGACAAGGCCGAGAGCGCGCAAAAACAACTGGACCAGTTAAGGCAGGATCTGGCGATAGTGCAAATCATGCCGCCTGAAAAACGGGAAGCGTGCGAGCATGATTTGATCGACTTCAGCGAGCAGTACGCCGAATTGCGCGCCGATCACAACCAATTGAAGCAACAGCAGGCCGCGCAAAGACGCATAGCGATGCTGAAAACCGAAATCGCCGGCCAGGAAAAACAATTGCAGGACGCCCAAAAACAGGCCGCGGTCATCGAAGACCGGCAGCAGCGGATACAGGAGGTCCAGGCGGCCCTCAAAATAATCTTCGCCGCCCGCCGCTCCGAGCGTCGCGACGCCCGGGGTTTCAGGGCGTTCCTCCCCCGGCGTCATTTCGGGAGCCGCTTCCGGCGCTGTTCCGGAATCCGCGGGGGGCGCATCCTGCCCCATGAGGGAAAACGCATGCGCCCCGCACCAGATCAGGCACAAAATAAAACACCGCTGAGCCAACAAGGCTGCCCTGTTCATGGTTAAACTCCTTACCTTATGTGAAACGAGTCGTTCAAGCCGAATTCAATGTTGGGTTGGTGCTTACCAAGCCAACAGTACAACGATAATTCGGTAGCATAAGCCGGTGCAACAAAAAAACACGCCATCCAAAAAATATTTTCTGGGGGGTTATCGTCCGGCTGCGG
>CAYPJI010000152.1:0-5621 GCA_964411045.1 uncultured Methylobacter sp.
GCTCCACAGTTTGCCGCCGGATTTCTCATCCAGCGCAGTAACAGAGCCGTCTGTAGTCCGGACGACTACAACCCCATTGGCGATGACGGGCACTGAAAGCACTTCACTGGACACGCCGGCTTTCCAGAGCAATTGCCCGTTTTCAAAATTTAAAGCCACAATTTCAGCATCGCTGGTACCCAAAATCACGGTGCCGGCACCCAGTCCCGGGCCGCCGGAAAAGTGAAACTCGGTTTCTGCTTCCCAGCTCAGATCACCCGTACTCAGCTCTCTGGCCTGCACCAGCCCTTCTCTATCCGCGGCCAGTATTTTCCCGGACCCTATGGCCGGAACAAGCTTTAACGTATGTTCTTCCGCGCCGACGCCGATGCTTTTCTTCCAAAGCACTTCAACCTGGACCTCAGGCGTAATTTCGCTTAATTCGATCGGTGGATCGGTATTGTCTTCACCGCCCGAAAAGTAATCGGTTATACCTGAAACCGATTCACTAACGGTGTCTAATGCCGCACAACCGGCCAATGCAAAACAAGCCAATAAAAGCGTAATCAGGCGCATTATTTTTGACTTTGTACAATTTCTGGAGCAGTCAAATCATCGATTTTAAATTGCAACAACGGTGATTGAGATCCATTTCTTAATGCATTCTGATAGGAAGTGCGCGCTTCATCACGGCGATCCATAGCGACGTATAAGTCGCCCAGTAATTCATCATAAATAGCCGTAAAACCTGATGAGGAGGCCGGGTCAACCTTGTTGATGACCTGTAATCCCTGTTCGTATTCGCCTGTCGCGAGCATCAGGCGCACCAGTCTGACCCGGGCGATGTGGCTCACTTCGTCATTGGATTTTGCCGCAAGTTTTTCCAGAGTCTGCTTGGCGGCAGCCAGATCGCCCTTCTGAACTTGCAGCTTTGCCTCCATCAGTCCGCTGTATGACGCATATTCGGTCTTGACGAACTCTGCTTGCGCGCGCTCGGCCAATTTTTCAGCCGACTCCTTATTACCGGCATCAGCCGCTGACAGTAACTGATCGTATAAGGCTGAAGCTTGCGCCGCCTGATCTTTCTTATAATCTCGCCAGTAGTTCCAGCCCAGAATAAGGACGATGCCCACCGCCAGGCCGGCAATGGTTGATACGCCGTTTTCTTTCCACCATCTTTTTAACGCTTCTACCTGTTCTTCTTCTGTATCGTAAATTGCCACGTGCTTTCTCTTTCTGTAATTATTTAAGGAAACGGTAAAGTTGCGCCCGACAGATACTGCCCTAATCCATCAGGATTGCAGATGCTCTTTAAAAAATGCAATGGCTTGCGTCTGGGGCAAGGTCTGCTGCTCTTGCTCATGCCGTAAGGATTTAATGCCGACTTCGCCGCGACCGACTTCATCATCGCCCAAAATGATGGCGTATTCGGCACCGATTTTATCGGCCTTTTTAAACTGGCTTTTGAAACTGCCGCCGCCGCAATTGACCTGAAGCTTCAAGCCGGGAATTTCATTCCTGATGACTTCGGCAAAACGCAAGCCTTCCTTTTCGGCTTTTTCGCCTACGCGGATCATGTAAACGTCTACCGGTCTTGCTACGGGAACATTGTTCAGCGTTTCCATCAAGGCCAGCAACCGTTCCATGCCCATGGCGAAACCGACCGCGTGATTGGCTTTGCCGCCCAACTGTTCGATCAGGCTGTCATAGCGGCCGCCCGCACAAACCGTACCCTGCGCACCCAGCTCGTCCGTCACCCATTCAAAAACGGTCTTGCCGTAATAATCAAGGCCTCGTACCAATCTGGAATTGAGTTCGTAGGCGATGCCCAGATCATCGAGTGTGGCCGTCAGGGTAGCAAAATGATTGCGGCTGTCATCGCCCAGATAATCCATTAATTCGGGCGCATTGGCGACTACCTCTTTCATGGCCGGATTCTTGGTATCGAGAATGCGCAACGGGTTGGTATTCAGGCGACGCAAGCTGTCTTCATCCAGCAGATCCAGATGCCCCTGGAGATAGCTGACCAGTTTTTCACGGTAAGCCACCCGCTCTGCAATCGTGCCTAGCGAGTTAAGCTGCAATGTGACTTTATCGCGGATGCCGAGCTTTTTCCATAAGCGGTCGATCATCAGAATCAGCTCGACATCGATATCCGGTCCAGCCATACCGTAGGCTTCCACGCCCAGTTGAAAAAACTGACGATAGCGACCTTTCTGCGGCCGCTCATGGCGATACATAGGCCCGTAATACCATAACCGGTGAACCTGGTTATGCAGCAAGCCATGCTCCAGGCAGGCCCTGAGGCAGCCGGCCGTACCTTCGGGCCTCAGCGTCAGGGAATCGCCGTTCCTGTCGTCGAACGTATACATTTCTTTTTCGACGATGTCGGTGACTTCGCCGATAGAGCGTTTGAAAAGTTCTGTTTTTTCTACGATAGGCAGCCGGATTTCGCTGTAGCCATAAGCGCCGAGCACGTCTCTGATGATGTGCTCCGCATATTGCCAGAGCGGTGCCTGATCGGGAAGCACGTCGTGCATCCCGCGAATTGCTTGAATATTATTTGCCATGTGTATGATAGTGTCTGTTATCGCTTAACAGACTGAGTCTTTTTTGCTTCGTCTGAAAGGGGGAATTTTTCCAATAATTGCTGCCGGTATTCTTCGGCCGGCTCCTGATTGCCTAGCGCACGCTCAGCCTGCATCGCGTACCATAAGGTTTCAGCCGTATGAGGCGCTACAGCGAGATAGCGCTGCAAATAGCCTTTCGCTGCCCAATACTCGCCTTTTTTATAGCTGAGCTTTTGCATTTCCAGCAATGCCGGCGCATAGGCCGCATTTGCATCCAATGCCTGCCGGAAATACGTTTCGGCTTGTTGCGACTGCCCCATGCCGACATGGCACCGTCCGAGGTTGGTCAATGCCAACCACGGCCTGTCATTCAGCGGAGTGGAGGATGCCTGGGTCAATAAGGCGATGCCCTCTTCATACTTGCCTCGCTCGCAAAGGAAACGGCCATAATTGTTTTGCGCGCCCAAATCATCGGGCGCCAGTTTCAATCCTGTCTCATAATGATCATTGGCTTCGTCGTACAGGTTGATTTTTTCATACAGAAAAGCCAGCGCATTATGCACTTTGACATTATCCGGGTCTTTCTTCAGCGCCACCAGCAGGTTCTCTTTGGCCAATTCCAGCTTGTTCATGCCCATATAGCGCACACCCAGCTGAAGATGAACATCGGCGGATTCCTTATTTTTTTCGCTTGCCCCGCCCATCCCGGCGCAGGCGGTCAATGCCGATGTCAGCAGGACGATACTAAAAAACTTAATGGCTTTGCTTGATTCAGGCTGCACGTTCGGAACTCGCAAGTTTGATTTTCAGATGTCTACGACTTTTATCCGCGACTTTTCCGACCAATTGGCCGCAGGCGGCATCAATATCTTCGCCGCGCGTGCGTCTGACCGTCGTGACGATCCCGGCCTCGTTCAAGAGCATTCTGAAGCGGTTGATCGTCTCGTCACTGGAACACCGGTAAGGGGAGTTCGGAAAAGGATTGAACGGTATCAGATTCAGTTTTGATGGTACGCTTTTCAATAATTTGATCAATCCCCGCGCATCCTGCAGCGAGTCATTCACACCTTCCAGCATCACGTATTCAAACGTAATCTTGCGGCGCGGCGCAATCTTGACGTTTTCTCTACAGGCTGCCATCAGCTCTTTGAGCGGGTATTTTTTATTGATGGGGACCAGCTCATCCCTCAATTCGTCAGTCACGGCATGCAGCGACACCGCCAGGCTTACGTCGCAGACTTCAGTCAAGCGATACATAGCCGGCACAACGCCCGAGGTACTGATCGTGACACGGCGCTTGGACAGTCCGTAGGCGAAATCATCCATCATCAGGTTCATGGCAGCCACGACGTTGTCAAAGTTCAGCAACGGCTCACCCATGCCCATCATGACGACATTAGTGATGCGGTTATCATGGCCCAGACGCTTCTGTGCGACAAATAGCTGTCCGATAATTTCGGCCGTCGTCAGGTTACGGTTAAAACCCTGCTGGGCCGTGGAGCAAAACGAGCAGGCCAAGGCGCAACCGATCTGCGACGACACGCACAGTGTTCCGCGCCCCTCCTCCGGAATGAAGACCGTCTCCACACGGTTGCCGCACTGGGTCTGCATCGCCCACTTGCAGGTACCGTCTGAAGCAACTTGTTCAACTACAATGTCGGGCGCTTCAATGCAGCAGTGCTCATTTAAATAAGCGCGCAACGGCTTGCTTAAATTGGTCATCAGGTCGAAGTCCTGGACATCTTCCTGATAAATCCATTTAAGCAGTTGCGTTGCGCGAAAAGGTTTCTCGCCTATCTCGACAAAAAAAGCCGAGAGGCCTTTTCTGTCGAAATCCAGCAGATTGATGCGTTTTTGATTAGCGGGTGCGTGCACAGAGTTCATTGTCTGAGAAAAAGAAAGCGATTTCTCTTTTGGCCGTTTCCAGCGCATCGGAGCCATGCACGGCGTTTTCGTCGATGCTGTTGGCGAAATCGGCACGGATAGTACCAGGTGCTGCTTCTTTAGGATTGGTAGCCCCCATCAGTTCGCGATTTTTCAGAACCGCATTTTCACCTTCCAATACCTGCATTATGACCGGGCCTGAAATCATGAAAGCCACCAGGTCTTTGAAGAAGCCGCGCTCTTTGTGCTCAGCGTAAAAGCCTTCGGCCTGTTCTTGCGTTAAATGCACCATTTTAGCGGCAACAATTTGTAAGCCATTTTTCTCAAAGCGGCTGTAGATTTCGCCGATAACATTTTTTGCTACAGCGTCAGGTTTGATGATTGAAAAAGTGCGTTCTATCGCCATGTGTTTTAAAACTCCGAATTTAAATAAATAATTAATTAATAAATGCTTATTATAACCGATTGACGGTCGTTCTTGTAACCACTTAGCCGTTAACGCTAAGGCAAATCGTCGATTTCAGCGCTTTCTTTTTTGACCGACATCAGGTCTTTTCTCGATACGCCCAACCACAGTACGATAGGACTTGCGACCAGCACCGACGAGTAAATGCCGAATACGATACCGATAGTCAACGCCAGCGCAAAATTATGCAGCGCTTCGCCGCCGAAAAAAAACATCGCCAATACCATCGTCTGCGTCATAAAGTGCGTAATAATGGTACGGGACATCGTCGTCGTGATGGCGTTATCGATCATGTCGGGAACGCTCGTTTCACGCATCTTGTGGAAATTTTCCCGTACCCGGTCAAATACCACGACCGATTCATTGACCGAATAGCCTAATATCGCCAATATGCCGGCCAGCACCGGCAGCGTGAATTCCCATTGAAAAAACGCGAACATGCCGAGAATAATCACGATATCGTGCATATTAGCGATAATAGCCGCCAAGGCGAAACGCCACTCGAAGCGGATAGCCAAATACAACATGATCCCCGCTATGACTAACAGCATAGCCAGTCCGCCGCTTTCAAACAATTCCTGGCCGACTTGCGGCCCAACAAACTCGACGCTACGTAACACGACACTGGAATCTTGCTCTTTCAGTTTTGCCAATATCACTTCGCTCAATTTGGTGTCGTTGGTTTCAGGCATCATCGGCACACGGATTAATACTTCCTTTAC
>CAYPJI010000153.1:0-1377 GCA_964411045.1 uncultured Methylobacter sp.
TGCCCGAGATCGAAGATAAAAAAAACCGCCATCAGAACGGCAATGGCCAGCAGCAACAGAATTTTTGACGCTTTCAAGATATGCTCCCTGCCCGTTTGAATAACAGCTCGGCTAATACTGATAACAGCAATCGGTCAAGTCTCTCTAATTGAATAAACAAGTGTAATTCCTTCGCACAACCATGAATAATGCCTATTGGTCGATCAGCAAAGTATTTACTTACAAAAATTAAGTCATGAAAGTTGAGCGATGGCCGTTAAGGCTCAATGTCTCCGCCCCCTATAAGAAAGGGATTGTCGAAAGTGACTTCAGGCTTTAGATTCGGATCATCCAGCTCAAGCAGCCATTTCGGCATGTCATCCTTGAGCTGTACGCCTGAAAGCTCCCGGCGCAAGGCTTCATGGCTCAAATAGGCCAGTTTGGCCGCCGCAGCCTGATAGGACAGGCCGTCAGGCGGCCGGATGTTGGAGATGCAGTTGCGCTCGGCATCGGTATTACCGATCCGCGGCGCATACGTCAAATAGAGGCCAAGGCTATCAGCGGCGCTGAGCCCGGGCCGCTCGCCGACGATGATCACCGCCAGGCGTGCATTAAGCAGGGCGCCGATTTCATCCGACAGCGCTACCCTGCCATTGGGTACCAGGCAGATCGGGCCGAGACGCAGAGAGCTGCGTTGATAGGCATCGACAATCGCCTGCAGCAGTGCCAGGCCATGACTGTCCACGGCAGTCGACGACAAGCCGTTGCTGATGATCAACGCTATATCGATGGCCTCAACGGCGCGTGATTTGAGCAGCCGGCGGCTTGCCTCATCCAGGCAGCGCCCCTGGTCGGGCCGTTGCAGATAGTGCACCCGGCTGGCGACAGGCGTAAACAGGCTGAGCGCTTCCAGTCCCAGCGCTTCGACCGCCTTTGCGAAGCGATCGATCGCCCAGGGCTGATGCACCGCGTCGCGGGCCGCTGCATGGGCGATCTGAAAATCGAGCAGAGCCGAGGTCGGCAGCCCGCAGCCGGACCGGCCTTGAGCAATTCTGGCCTGGGTAAACCGGCGCAATGGATGCCAGGGATCGTTCATGCCTGTATGCCTGCAAATTCTGAAAAATGGCTCAGCAGCGGAGCGGCGGCGCGGCTGTCCGACAAGCTGTTACGGCCGTCGAAGATGCCCATCCTGTCCAGCCAGGCTTCGAATTCCGGCGCGGGCCTTAAGCCCAGCACTTGCCGCAGGTAGAGGGCATCATGGAAGGACGTGCTCTGATAGGCCAGCATAATGTCGTCTGCGCCCGGAATGCCCATGATGTAATTGCATCCTGCAACGCCGAGCAGGGTCAGCAGGTTGTCCATATCGTTCTGGTCCGCCTCGGCGTGGTTGGTGTAACA
>CAYPJI010000153.1:1387-5563 GCA_964411045.1 uncultured Methylobacter sp.
GAAATGATCCTCCAGGCCGGCACGAATGATCTGCTTGCCGTCATAAAGATATTCAGGACCGATAAAGCCGACGACAGTATTGACCAGCAGCGGCGAAAACTCACTGGCGACGGCATAGGCGCGCGCTTCGCAGGTCTGGGCATCGACGCCGTGATGGGCATTTGCAGACAGTGCGCTGCCCTGGCCGGTTTCAAAATACATGAGATGGTTGCCGCCGCGCCCCAGTGATTCGGCCATGGCCTTGGCTTCCCGCAATAGGGCCAGATCAATGCCGAAACTGCGGTTGGCTGCCTCGGTGCCGGCAATGGACTGGAAGACCAGATCAACCGGCGCGCCGCGCCGCATCAGCTCCATGCTGGTTGTAACGTGGGACAGCACACAGGACTGCGTCGGAATTTCGTGGCGGCTGATGATCTCGTCGAGCTGATTCAGCAGGATGAGGACGTTATCGAGATTGTCAGTCGCAGGATTGATGCCGATAACGGCATCGCCGCTGCCATAAAGCAGACCGTCCAGAATGCCGGCGGCGATGCCGCGGGGATCGTCCGTGGGATGATTCGGCTGTAAACGGGTGGAAAGGCGCCCCGGCAGGCCGATGGTGTCGCGAAAGCGGGTGACGACCCGGCAACGGCGGGCCACGGCGATCAGGTCCTGATTGCGCATGATCTTGCTGACGGCAGCGACCATCTCCGGCGTCAGCCCGGCCGCCAGCGCCGACAAATCGCTGGAATCGGCCAACAGCCAATCGCGGAATTCCCCGACGGTCAGCGCCGCGACAGGCGCAAAGGCTGCAGCATCGTGCCGATCCAGGATCAACCGGGAGACTTCATCGTGTTCCGGCGCAATCAGGGGTTCCTCAATAAATGCCTTTAACGGCACTTCAGCCAATAGCCGTTGGGCAATTGCCCGCTCGACCTCGGAATCCGCCGCCAAGCCTGCCAGTTCATCGGCTGCTCGCCGAGGCGAAGCCTTGGCCATCAAGGTCTTTAAATTGCGGAAATTAAAATTGCTGCCCTGTACGGTCGCGGCATAGTTCATGTTTTGATCCGATTTCCCATATTCATTCTGTCATTTAGCAATCTTTCTAGAATATGATAAGTATATGATCCCAATGTAACAATATTGCCGATTCCGCCTGACGGTCTTTTGAGTGTATCAAAAAGCTAATATGCTCCAGCACGGACGATATTCGAGCGGCTACGCTTTAGCCCCTGGCTCAATATGAATTTCTTGAAACTTGCCGTCATCAAAAGCGAGCCGATCCTTCAATGCGCGATGCTCTTCATAAGGCTCCTCATAGGTCCAGACCGCATCTTCCAATACCTGATCGCCAAACTTAAGATGGTAATAATGCGCAGTGCCTTTGAACGGGCATTCAGTCACGGTATCCGAGCGCTCCAGTTTATCCATGCCGACATCGGAACGGGGAAAATAATAACGAGGCGGGTGCTGATCTTCGTCGACTTGAATGACATTGCCCGAATCAGCGACCGCCTCGCCGTTGATCGAAACCCGCACTCTTTGATCGAGGTGCTTTTCCTGAACCTTATGGTCAGGCCATTTCTGGTGGCCGGGTGATTTGCTCATATTGACCTCCTGAATGATGCTGCGCGTATCGGCGCTGCTAAAAAAATCGTGGTTGCGGTTCGCCTGTCTAGCCCCCGCCGTAAGGACGGGTGATGATTTCGAGGAGATGGCCATCGGGATCTTCAAAATACACCCCGCGGCCGCCGTCACGTTGGTTGATCTCGCCTGCCCGATGCTGGCCGGGATCAGCCCAGTATTCAAGCCCTTGCTCGCGGATGCGGCTAAAGATCCTGTCGAACGCGTCTTCACTGATCAGAAAGGCGTAATGCTGCGGCGTGATCTCGCCGTCCTTCTCGTAGAAATCGAGCGAAACGCCGTTACTGAGTTCAACGACCAGAAACGGCCCGAAGGATTTCGGGGCCGACAGCCCAAGGAGTTCTGTCAGGAATGTTGCCGAACGTTGCTGATCGCGGCATGAGACGATGGTGTGATTGAGTTGTACGCTCATAGGGATGCTCTCTGACATCGGGTTTGTTAATTCAGTGACCACGGCGAATGCCGGGCAGTTCAACCCGATAGAATGAGTAAACCCATACGCTATCAAGCGTTGGCATGGATCGTGAAACTCCTTGTCGACCATTCGACATCGGCAATCTACTTGTTCCCAGGACTGCTGGCCGAACGCCGCACTGAATCTGGCTGAAGCCCTCTGATAATAGGCATTGATACTTATTGATAAGGCATGCAGGGCACTGCACACTTCGTAATGATGAGTCAGCGCTTCTATCGGCTCCGTTTGCCTTACTTTATTCAATCCGAGCGGGACAATTTTTCATCTGTTCTAAATCGCGTTTCAATCGCAGTTTATGGGCAGAAACTTAGAGCTTGCTCCACGCCTGCCGCTTGCGAATGCCCTGGCTCGCTCTCGGCCCTGTGGATTTTTAAACGGATCGATATATGCTATAAAGGCAATTCGATCCATATCTAATTAGCGAGACAATGCTATGGCAAGCCGCAATTTCAGTATGTACTTTGTTGGCCTGATAGGCTGGATGGCCTTGAGTGCAGGCTGTCAGATGCACCGCGATACCGATTCCCGCAATGTGCTGGGCGCTGTTGAAATCCGCGATGAACAAATTAAAGGACAATGGCCGGCCGAACTGCCCAAGACAGTTTATGTCAGCGACTTTATCCTTGACGCACAGCGCATCGAAGGCGATCAGGGCGTCGGGGGCGTTCTGCCCGGTGGGCGTTTAGGACGGATCGGGCAGCGATTGCCGCACCCGATGGCAGTTTCGGATCCTCAAGCGCGGGCCAGAGAAATCGTTAATGGCATGAGCCAGAGCCTGATCGGGAATCTCAGAAATAAAGGCTTCACCGCTCAACGCCTGTCCGGCCCGCAGGCAACGCTGCCGCGCGACGGCTGGCTGTTGCAGGGCATATTTACCGAGGTCGATGAAGGCAGCCGCATCAAACGAGCCGTAATCGGCTTTGGCCGCGGCGCGACCCGCATGAACGTTCAGGTCGGCGTCAGCAATCTGGCCAGCGCGCAGCCGCAAACGCCTTTTATCCTATTCGGCACCATCAAAGATCCCAAAAAAGTGCCCGGCGCTGCCGTCACCGCGAATCCTTATGTGGCCGCTGCCAGATTTGTCATGGAGAAAAACGCGACGGAAAAGGATATCGAAAAAACCGCCGAGCAGATTGTCAACGAGATTCTGAAGCATACACAAAAATTTAAAGAACAGGCACGCCAATAGAATCAAATTATCAGTTGATCGCTGTTTATCAGCAGAGCATTTTATACATTTCCGAAAGCACAAGTTCACCCCGTGAAGGCGGCAATAAGCCTCGGCAGGCCGGGGCTTATTGCCGGATCAGAATTAAAGCGATTTCAGATACTCGACTAGGTCTGCTTTTTCCTGATCGGTTAACCCCAGTTTTAAATGGTTGTTATAGTGATTCACCACGTCAAGCAGCGTGGCAAAGCGCCCGTCATGATAAAAGCCGCCCTTGGTGTGCGTCCACAGGCCCTTTAACGGCGACGTGCGATAACGCATGTCCGGCGACCGGCCGGCTTGAAAATCATCAATGCCGATCTCTTCCGGCGTATGCATGTTCCATCCCGGTTCACTATAAGTCGGCGGCACATGGCAGGTCGCGCATTTACCTTTGTCTTCGAACACCTGTTTGCCATTGGCGGCGGCAGAGGAATTGAAACTGCCTTGCGGCGCCTTGGGCGCGGGAATGGCCAATTGATAGAAATGCAGGGCCGGCAGTTTGGAACTGACGAGGTCAGGATCGTTGCGCACATCATAAAAACCGGCTTTGGCGGCGACCGGGAATTGCTTGGGATCGTTCAGGCGCGGATCGAAGAACGTGCCCTTGCCGTGCATTTCCAGTACGGCAACCAGGGCATTCCAGTGCGATACGCCTCCCCAGCCATTCCATGTGTGCAGATTGACGCCCGCCAGGCCGAACGCGGGCGGAAGCAGCGTCGCGGCCGATTTGCCGTCCGGACGAAAGGCCTTGCCGTCGAAAGCAAGCTCGGCGTCGAATTTTCCCGGGCCCCAGGACGCCAGCACCTTGCGCACTGTAGCATCTTCGACCTCGAGCAACTCCGTAAACACGCTGAGGTCGGGAGACAGG
>CAYPJI010000154.1:0-5516 GCA_964411045.1 uncultured Methylobacter sp.
ACCTCTGGCCTCAGCCTCCGGAGGGCTGCGCTCTATCCAGCTGAGCTACGGGCGCGTTGATGCATATTCTAACCGATCATGCGTAAAATTACGATAGCATTGTTTTTAAATGTGCAAGGCTGGCCTTGCCGCGCTCCTTGATGACTTCCGGCGCCAGTTGCTTTTTGTTGGCCCATTCCAGGTCGTCGGGCGGCAGTTCGTTCAGGAAACGGCTGGGTTCGCATTCGCTGATCTCGCCGTAGCGCTTCCGGTGCGTGCAGTAGCTGAACGTGAGGGTGCGCTGGGCGCGCGTGATGCCGACATAGGCCAGGCGGCGCTCTTCCTCGATGTTGTCGGTTTCGATGCTGTTCTGATGCGGCAGCAGGTTTTCTTCCATGCCGATCAGGAACACATGCGGAAACTCCAGTCCTTTGGCGGCATGCAGAGTCATCAGGCTGACCTGGTCGCTGGCTTCTTCTTCCTGATTGCGCTCCATGATGTCCATCAGCATGATTTTGGAGACGATCTCGGACAGCGGCTTTTCGCTGCTGTCTTTGTCGGCAACTGCTCCCTGCGTTGCTCTACCTCCTACATCCCTGTAGTCGTCTGCTATGCGCTTGAGCCAGTCGATCAGCTCGTAGACGTTCTTCATTTTGCGCTCGGCCGATGCCGGTGTTTTGCTGTTTTCGCGCAGCCACTGTTCGTAGCCGATCTGGTTCAGCATGGCTTCGATCACGGTGAAGGTGTCGCCGCGCTCGATGCGGTCGGCCGTATCGATGACCCAGTCGCGGAATTTGGTCAGCCGCTGCACGGCTTTCTCAGGCAGTTTCTGGGTCAGGCCCAGTTCGGAGCTGGCCGCGAACAGGCTGATATGGCGTTCGTTGGCGTAGGCGCCGAGCTTTTCCAGCGTGGTCGGGCCGATCTCGCGGCGCGGCGTGTTGATGATGCGCAGGAAGGCGGCATCATCGTCCTGATTGACGAACAGGCGCAGGTAGCTGAGCACGTCCTTGATTTCGGAATACGCGAAAAACGACGTGCTGCCGCTGATGAAATATGGAATGTTGTTCTCGCGCAGGCTGCGCTCGAACAGGCGCGACTGGTGGTTGCCGCGGTATAAAATCGCGTAGTCCTGATAGCTGCTGCCGGTCCTGAATTTATGGTGGATGATTTCGGATACGATCTGCTGCGCTTCGATCGCTTCGTCCTTGTGGCTCAGTACGCGCAGTGGATCGCCGTAGCCCAGCTCGCTCCAGAGCTTTTTCTCGAACGCGTGCGGATTATTCGCGATCAGATGGTTGGCGACTTTCAGGATGCGGCCGGTCGAGCGGTAATTCTGCTCCAGCTTGATGACTTTCAGGCGCGCGTAGTCTTTTTGCAGCTGCGCCAGGTTTTCGGGCTGGGCGCCGCGCCAGGCGTAGATGGACTGGTCGTCGTCGCCGACCACGGTGAACCGGCCCAGATTGCCGGCAATCAGCTTGACCAGCTGGTACTGCGTGATGTTGGTGTCCTGATATTCATCGACGAGCAGATAGCGGATCTTGTTCTGCCATTTTTCCAGCACGGCCGGATGCTCCTGAAACAGCAGCACGGGCAGCAGGATCAGGTCGTCGAAATCGACGGCGTTGTAGGCCTTCAGGCTGCGGATGTAGTCGTTGTAAAGCACGGCCGCCGGGTACTGCTCGGCCGTTGCCGTCGATACGGCCAGTTCCGGCGTGACGAAGGCGTTTTTCCATTGCCCGATCTGCCAGGAATAATGGTCGACTTTGTCGATATCGCAGTTTTTGCTGTCGTGGCTGATCAGATTGCGTAGTAGCGTGTGTTTGTCCTGCTCGTCAAACAGCGTCAGGCTGGCCTTATAACCTAACGTCTTATGCTCGGCGCGCAGTATTTCCAAACCCAGCGAGTGAAAGGTCGAGACCCTGAGACCGCGCAGCTGCTTGTCGTCCAGCAATTTGGAAACACGGTTTTTCATTTCCCGCGCAGCTTTGTTGGTAAAAGTCACAGCGGCAATGTTGCGCGCCGGTATGCCGCCCTGGGTGATCAGATAGGCGATTTTTTCGGTGATCACGCGCGTCTTGCCGCTGCCGGCGCCGGCCAGCACTAATAAAGGATGATCGATGGTTTTAACAGCGGCTTGCTGCTGAGGGTTTAGTTTGGCCATCACTACGATAAAAACTTAGGCTGAAACCGGCCTATTATACAGCTTGCCGGGCATCAATCACGCGCCGAGATACGCATCTCGCCATTTTCCTGCTTCATGTTGAATTGCTGCAGGACATTCATGCCGAGCAAGGGCTGACTCAAGTTAGGCACGACCCTGGCCGGCGCATTCTTGACTACGAAATGTCCGAATTTGAGCTCCGAAATGACGGCCGTGCAGGCATCGGTCTGGCCATTGGCGGTATCCACAATGACTTTATCCTTGCAGGCAATACCGGCATTGGACGCGAGTGAAGCCGGCAAGGAGACGACGGATGCGCCGGTATCGATCACGAATGTCAGATTTTTGCCGTTAACGGAGCCTTCCAGAAAATAATGTCCATTGGCGCCCTGCTTGACGACGAGCTCCCGGCGAAGCTTTTTCTCCGGCTCTTTTTCGGGCGGCTTTTCTTTGATCATGGACGTCCATGAAGAAACCGTTTGCACATGCTCCATGCAGGCCGTTTTTTGGTAAATAATGTTGCCTTGCTGATTTTTGCATTTGTAGATCGTGTCATTGCCCCAGGCATTCATGCCGAGCGCAGCCAGCCCTATGGATAACAATAATAAGCTATTTTTTTTCATGATTTCCCTCTGGTAATTGGCGCAGCTTGTCGCTTGTAGGCTGGGTTGGTAAACCCAGCAAGCTATTTAAAAGAATAGCACAGGTGTTTCGGGACGAATGAATTCGACCCTACAGAGATGGCTCTATGCTCCATTAAATGCTTCTATCCAGTTTGCGATAACCAATCGCCTCGCTTAAATGCGTGATTTCTATCTGTTCCGAATGGGCCAGATCGGCAATGGTGCGGGCGAGCTTGAGGATGCGATGATAGGCGCGATGCGACAGGCCGAATTTGTCCATGGCCTGCTCCAGCAGCTGATGGCCCTGCTCGGATAACGGGCAGAACTGTTTGACTTCCTTGGCCGTCAACGCCGCGTTGGCTTTGCCGCTGCGCGCGACGGCAATGTGGCGCGCAGCCTCGACGCGCGCCCGGATTGTCGCGCTGTTTTCCTCGCCGTCCGGCGAGCCCTTGCGCAAGACCTCATGCGGAACCCTTGGCACTTCCAGGTGCATGTCGATGCGGTCGAGCAGCGGGCCGGACACCCTGGCCCGGTAGCGCATGACCTGCTCCGAAGTGCAGTGGCAGCGGCCCGAGACATCGCCCAGATAGCCGCACGGGCACGGGTTCATGGCGGCGATCAATTGAAAGCGGGCCGGAAAATCGGCCTGCCGGCTGGCGCGTGAAATCGTGATATGGCCGGTCTCCAGCGGCTCGCGCAGCACTTCGAGCACTTTGCGGTCGAATTCGGGCAGTTCGTCCAGGAACAGGGCGCCGTTATGCGCCAGCGAGATCTCGCCGGGCCGGGGATTGGAGCCGCCGCCGACCAGCGCCGCGGCCGATGCCGTATGGTGTGGCGCGCGATAGGGCGGCTTCAGCCAGTTGGCTACATCGAGCCCCTGGTCGCTGATCGAGGCGATGGCGGCGCTCTCCTGGGCCTGTTGTTCCGATAATAGCGGCAGAATGGTCGGCAGGCGCGAAGCCAGCATCGACTTGCCGGTGCCCGGCGGGCCCAGCATCAATAGATTGTGCATGCCGGCCGCGGCGATTTCAAAGGCGCGTTTGACATGATACTGGCCGTGCACATCGGCAAAGTCGATGCCGTCGGTCTGCATATCTGGCGCGGGTTGCTGGAATTCCGGCTGTATCAGGCTTTGTCCGCTCAGATGCGCGCAGACTTCCAGCAGATGGCCGGCCGGCAGGATCTCTATGCCTTTGACTAAGGCGGCTTCGGCGATATTTTCGCGCGGCAGCAGCAGTTTTCTGCCGTTGTTGCGGGCCTGTATCGCGATCGGCAGCACGCCGCTGATCGGCCGCAGCTCGCCGCCCAGAGAGAGCTCGCCGATGCATTCGTACTGGTCGAGGCCTGCGGTTGGAATCTGGCTCGATGCCGCCAGGATGCCCAGCGCGATGGCCAGGTCGAAACGGCCGCCTTCCTTAGGCAGATCGGCAGGAGCCAGATTGATCGTGATGCGCTGGGCCGGAAACTCAAAGCGCGAGTTCAGGATCGCGCCGCGCACGCGGTCCTTGCTCTCCTTGACGGCCGCCTCCGGCAAACCGACGATGGACAGCGCCGGCAGGCCGTTGGCCACATGAACCTCGACCGTGACCAAGGGCGCGTTGATGCCGGAGCGGCCCCGGCTGTAGATGACAGCTAAGGCCATGGGTTGAAGTTTTCGGTTATTTCAGGAGGGCGACTAAAGTCGCCCTCACAGCACTGTGATATTTTACAGGTCGGCTTTGTCAAGGATTTGTGCCTCCATGGCCGCGACGCGTTTTTCCAGATCTTCAAGCTTGGAGCGGGTTTTGGCTAAAACCGCTTTCTGCACTTCAAACTCTTCACGCGTGACCAGGTCCAGTTTGCCTAGGGCGCCCTGCAAAATGGCGTGGAAGCTTTTTTCCAGGTCTTCTTTCAGGTTGCTCAGGCCCGGCGGGAGGGCGCCGGCCAAGCGGTTGGCAAGATCATCGAGGGCTTTGGGATCAAACATAGGATATCTCTCTTTTTACTTAAAGGTAAAAGGCGGCAAACCATGCCGGCCTGTTGTGATTAATCGTTCTCTGTTTCCACCGGCCTGTCGGCGGCTGGCTTATGTTCCCGGCATATTTTTTCGGTGTCCGGGCGGCTTAACGGCACCTGGGCCAGATCGCACTGGTAATGATTGTCGATCTCGTCGAAATGGCTGCAAGAGTTGCAGACGCCAAATGTCCGGACATTGTTGGTTATCTGTAACGTCCGCAGCATGGAATTCAAGGCATCGCCGAGGGTCGTGTATTGTTTGATCGCCAGGGCGTTCTCGGCCTGCGCGAACACATCGAGCGCTTCCAGTTCGTCCAGCAGGCGCACGCCGGATTTGGACAGGGAAAGATGCACGACGCGCCCGTCTTCGGAGTCGCTGCTGCGCTCGATATAACCTTTGCGCTCAAGGACCTGTATCGTCTGCGAAACAGTGCCCTTGGTCAGGCCCAGATAGTCGGTCACGGCCGCGGGCGTGTCACTGCACCAGTTGCAGCGGGACAGATAGTCCAGCACCTGGATGTGGATCGGCTGCAAGCCAACCGCGGCATACTTTTTCCGTTCTTCCGAACGCACCAGGGTGCTGATGCGTTCGATCAATTTAAAGGTATCTTTTAATTCCTGCATTCAACTGACTACTTCAAACCAAGGGCTTTCTTAAAGAACTCAGGCTGGGCCAATGATGCCTTGTGGATGTCGACATTGTAGTAAGTCGTGTCAAAGTTTTTGTTGGCGGAGTCCAGTTCCCTGAATTTCGCCAG
>CAYPJI010000155.1:0-5499 GCA_964411045.1 uncultured Methylobacter sp.
GCCTCAAAATCTCAATGGAATTGGGTCATTCTCGCGTGGAGATTAGCAATGCGTATCTGGGCTAGAGAACTGGAATCGTACACCCACGACTATGTGCGCCGCGGCGGCAAGCAGAACCGCAGGAAACAGGTCTCGCTGATTGTGGACTTTCTCGAATACACGGACGCCCAGGAGCGCGTCACCTCCCTGCACCGGATCGGTTCACGCCAGGTCATCGGCTTCTGGAAAGCGCACCGGAGCCTGTCCGAGAAAACCGCCTACGATTACTGGCTGGGCCTGTGCAAGCTATGGGAATGGACCGGCAAGCCCGGCCAGCCACCCAAACCGCATAAGCGGAGTGAGCTTACTGAAGACCCGGCGCCAACCGCTGTCAATCCGTTGTCGTTCCCGAACATCGCACAGGCGATCCGGGCCGCGCGCGAAACCAAAAATCTGACCCGCCAACAGCTTGCCAATTTATCAGGCTGTGAGTTAATAACCCTCGAAGCCATTGAGGCGGGGACGTATGAGGGCGCCAGGGTTTCGGATATCCAGCATCTGTTTTGGATTTTAGCTATTGAACTTACTATTGAAAGGAGTCTGTTTTGAATAGTGTCTTTGACCTGATCAAATTATTGCTCATGCCCTTAGAGCTGTACCTCAAAGTGTTGTCCTGGCGTATCACCTGGGACGACATTCCCAGAACCTATGCTTCATGGATTGTGCTTTTCGGCTACGGAGTCGCAATGGGCGGCCTGCGCTATGCGTGGGTAGAGGGCTTGCCGGCCATCACCTCGGCCTTGTCCATGGCCTTAAGCGTGGCGTTCTGCCTCTTGCTCTTTCGCAAGCCGGGCATCCTGCTGATCCTTGCCGTCGGATCGGCTGATTTTCTGGTGGCATTTTGCACGCTGGCCTTGTCGAGATTTGGTTTCGTCTATGTCGATCACTGGCTGCTGTTCACGCTGATTGAAATTTTGTGTTTCATACGGCTTTATTATCTGTATCTAAAGTTTAGGCATACCTGTCCCAAAGGCGATATTTTTGCCTGATTGGCGTTTGTGTTTTTTTTGAGTTGTGCTTAAATGCATCGGTGAGTTTATCGTTATTCAGGTTTGGATAAATTTTCACGACTTACAGATAGAGTATTTCCCACGCTTACGTGGGTTGTAGGGCCGGAATTGACGACTCGTTAGCCGTTGCCTAGGTATTTCCCGCGCTCGCGCGGGCTTACTTATTTTTTCTCCCGATTCGCTTGAAAAACGCCAGTCTCTCATAATCAATGTATTTCTAAGTTATACCGGGTCTCGTCTTTCCTGGCCGGGCTCAATTCAGTTTCAATTTACTGCGTCCTAACGAGATTCTCAGAAAAATTATCTCGGCATTCTTTTCAGATTCACAGCGCTTGACTTCAGTTTTCCTGTTTTCTCGCTTTCCATCAACACAGATTAAAAACTAAAGCCAAATCAAAAGAGGCCATTTTTCGGCGTTTTTTGACCCGACACAAACTTTTTTCATGGGGCATAATGAATCATCAATTACTGATAAATATGTCTATGATATAAATTCCTATGCAGAAAATGACAATAACTGAAATCACTCAACAAGCGTTTGCCAAAAACGGCCAACTCCCGAAATTCGTTAAGAATTATGTGCCTAATCAGGTGCAGAGTTCTGATGCCGGTTCACGGGAACAAACCTCCATAGGTCTACTGGAAACAGGTACCGGGATAGGCAAAACACTGGGATTTTTCAGAGATCCTGATTGGACCGCTTATGTTGCCGGCATTATTGCTAGAGCCTTGGTATCCAGCGAACGTGGCTTGCCTTCACCTTGTCCTATCGGGATGCTCGAATGATCGCGACCAATATCCGTTTGAAACACCTAGGATATCACGACACTGATACAACATGCAGAAACTGACCCTATTCAGGAACTACTGACGCGCTTTTCCGAAACGGATGGGGCCATTCTTCTTTCACCCTCCTGCTGGAAAGGCATCAATCTGCCCGGGCTGGTCAAGAACCTGGTCATCACCCGTATTCCGTTTCCGCCGCCGAACCACTCGATGGCGGAAATCATCAAGAACTTGATGGGGAAACGGGGTTTCTCGCCTTCGGTGATAACGGCCGCGATCTATGGGCGGTTCGTCATCAGCACGCGCAGAGAGTTGCGGCAGGTAATCAGATGAAGCATCCGCCAGCTAACCGATGCGTGCCGCGTCTGGCTTGACGGCTGTGAGCACCTATCACCTTGGATAGGGTCGTGCAAAGCAAAGAGCCGGAAATTCTCGAACAATCGTCTTTAAGGAAAATCGCATGTATATCAAGAAAAGCTATAACAAAAATACAACCACTACTAAGCTTATTGTTTAGCTTGTTTTATTTGTTTACTTGTTTTATTTGTTTTCATATATTTTTTTTTCTTATAAATCAGTTATTTATATTTGTAAACCTTTGGATTTTGCTGTTAAACCTTTGGATTTTGCTGTTAAACCTTTGAAATTTGCTGTTAAACCTTTGAAATTTGCTGTTAAACCTTTGAAATTTGCTGCAAAGTTACTATAATTTCGTACAAAGCCTTTGAAATTTGCTGTAAGGCTATTGCAATGCAGTATAAAGTCTTTGAAATTTGCTGAAAAGCCGCTGAAGGTCGCCGTAAACCATTGGGTTTCTCGCCAATTTGACGAAGTTTTAAAAGGATTTATTTGGAAATTTTCGCAATGAAGCACAACAAAATTATAAAATTTATAAATAATTCATTAACTTATAATTTTTGCATAGTATTTTTTTACTTTAAACCTTTGAAATTTGCTGTTGATTTAATTTCAAAATATTGATGTTTTTTACAATAGAAACATATGCATACGATTAAAGCGTAATATTTTTATGGCTAAAAAAAAGAAAAAGAATCTGCCGCCATCATCATTGATTGTGACTCAATCCAATCAACTCGTTGAGGCTCGCTATAATTTGCCACTCGCGGAGCAGCGACTAATTTTAACGATGATTTCGAGAATTCAGCCTGATGACGAAGACTTTAAGCCTTATCGGATACCAATTAAGGAATTCGCTGAATTCATGGGAATAGATAAGAACTCAGCCTACCGTGAATGCAAAAAAATAACTAAATCACTTTTAACTCGTGTTATCGAAATTGCGGAGCCAGGGCGATTATTGCAGATAGGTTGGGTTTCCTCAGCAGAGTATATTGATGGATCGGGCATGGTGAATTTATGTTTTGATCCGTTATTGAAGCCTTACTTATTGAAATTAAAGGGAAATTTTACTTCATATAAGTTGGAGATGATCCTGAGCTTCAAAAGCCAATATTCTGTACGAATCTATATGCTATTAAAACAATATCAGCGATTGGGAGACAGGGAAATACAGATAGGTTTACTTCGCGATATGCTGGGATTGTTGAAAGATCAACATAAAGAGTACAGTAATTTGAAAAATAATATATTGAAGCCTGTTCAAAAAGAACTCATTGAAAAAGCTGATTTGTATTTTGAATTTGAAGAAATTAAACATGGGCGTCGTGTAGAGGCTTTAAAATTTACAATTTTCAGCAATCAAAATTCACAAACTATGCTCCTTTCTGAAGTTTCTTTGCCAGAGTCAGGAATTAAAATTAGTCCAACGACTTTGAAGTCAGACTCTTCGTTGCTTGATAAATTGCTTGCGCTGGTACCTGATCAGCATCGAGCCAGAAAAACCGTTGTTTCTGCGTTAGAGTCCTATGAGAAAAAGCATGGCGTTTCTTATGTTGAGCGCAATATTCTATACACGAATGAGAAAGCCGAAAGATCTTACGCCGGGTTCCTGAATAATGCATTGAAGGAGGACTGGGGGCATGACTGGTATCTAGAGCAACAATCCAAACTCAAACCTTTAGTAAAACCAAAACAGATGGAAATATGGGAAAAGCTAGGCTTTGCCAGTATGAAGGAATATGACGAGCATATGTGGAAGCAGCAAATGGATCTCTATGGTGCTTCTAATCATTAGCTGACGTAACGAGAGATTGATGCGGCTATTGAGTCGCATCGAATAAGGATGCTGGTAATTTGCAGTGGTGTGATTACCAAGAGAAACTGGCGGACTAAGTACCCAGGGACTTTGGCGCTACAGCCTAACCATTGATTGATAAACTTGCAATTAAGTGGGTGCGCTTAAACAAACGACATATATGGACGCCCACGTTTTTGCCAAGCCCTCATTTTGTGATGTATCAAGAAAAAGATCGATTGCAGCCATATATCCGGATTTATGAGGTCCAATACCTCTATCCCTGATGGAATACGCTAACCAGAATCCAATCACCAAAGCGATCTTTATGATCTATGTCGTTTACGGATTTATCGGGTTACGGTCCGACCTGTCTCGCCATCACTTCATGATTGCCTTTGCAATCGTTGTGAACTGTCTCCTCAATATTAGTGCTTAGCCATAGCAGGGCACCGAAATATGTTTGGCATCATACTGACTATTTTTAGTCAGCACAGCCCATACAATCCGTGCATTCTTGTTGGCCAGAGCAACAATCGCCACGTTCTTATTACGTCTGCCCGTCAGCGAAAGCAACCAGCTATTTTTAGTTGTACTTTTATCGGCATAGTGCGCAACCGCACGAGCACCATGTATTAGCAAGGTTCGTATATAGGCATCGCCTCGCTTACTGATACTTAGCAGGTTTTGTTTGCCGCCGCTGGAGTTTTGCTTCGGTACTAATCCAAACCAGGCCGCCATTTGACGACCACTCTTGAAATCCGATGCATTGCCTACTGTAGCAATAATGGCACTGGCAGTAAGGGGGCCAATACCCGGTATGGCGGCCAGTTTTCCGCTGTTTTCATTGTTAAGATGCCAGTGATTGATTTCCGTTTCCAGTTCATCGACCTTTTTATCCAGTTCTTTAAGATGCTCTGTTAATCTTTGCAGCAATTTACGCAGAGTGCCGAGAATACCATTTTCGGCATCTTCCAGAATCTCGGGTACTCGATTAAATACGGCTGTGATGCCTTTTGGCATCACGATACCAAACTCTGCTAATAAACCTCGGATTTGATTCGTCTGTGCGTTTCTGGCTTTTACCAAGCCTTGTCTCGCCCGGTGTACGGACAAGATGGCCTGTTGTTCAGTATTTTTTATACTCACAAAACGCATGTTGGGGCGGGTGACCGCTTCACATATAGCTTCTGCATCGGCTACATCGTTTTTGTTACTTTTGACATAGGGTTTTACAAACTGAGGTGCCATCAACTTGACGGTATGGCCATGCCGGCTAATCTCTCTGGCCCAATAATGAGAGCCTCCGCATGCCTCCATACCCACCAGGCAAGGCGGCGTATTGGCGAAAAACTCAAGCACCTTGTTTCTACTCATCTGTTTTTTCACAATAACCTTGCCAGCAGAATTGACGGCGTGAAGCTGGAATTTATCTTTTGCGAGATCAATACCAATGGTTGTAATCTTCATGTCGGACACTCCTATCTAATTTAATGGTTATAAGCACCA
>CAYPJI010000156.1:0-5489 GCA_964411045.1 uncultured Methylobacter sp.
ACGTCATGCTCCATTAATATCAAGACTGAAGCCCGGCGAAGTGCGGGTTAAAGTGAGCGATAAAGAAAGTTATCCGTTCTATGTATCAGGCGGCATTCTGGAAGTGCAGCCTCATGTGGTTACCATTCTGGCTGATACGGCAATTAGAGCGAAAGATATTGATGAAGCGGCCGCCCTGGAAGCCAAACATAGAGCTGAAGAAGCTCTGGCTGACAAATCCAGCAAGATTGACTATGCGACAGCCCAGGCGCAATTGCTTGAAGCGATGATGCAGTTGAGAACACTGGACAGGCTGAGAAAGCGCGGCGGATAAAAGATAACTGGCTTAGGCCTAGAAAAACCCGTTAACGTGTTCACGTTATCGGGTTTTTTTTTATTTTAAAAAATTTTTACCATTATAATTCCGTAAGCCACAGTCTCAGGCGCAATTGCTGAGGCTAGAATCAAATTTAAGAGCATTGGATAGGCTTAAAAAAGCGCGACCCATAAAAGAAAACAGGGCTTGGACGATCTGAAAGCTTAAGTAGCTTAAGCCGCGTTATCCGTTTTTTATCTAAAGGAATATAAACATGAAAATCAAGACTATCATTCTGGCAGCCGGCAAAGGGACGCGTATGCGTTCAGAGCTGCCCAAAATACTGCATAAAATTGCCGACAAGCCTTTGCTGAAACATGTTTACGACATGAGCAGGCAGCTGGAAAACAACAGCATCAAAATTGTCTATGGCCATGGCGCCGAACTGGTAAGAGAAACGCTCAGCGATCTGGACGCCGTCTGGATAGAACAAAAGGAACAGTTGGGCACGGGCCATGCCGTGCAGCAAGTCAGTGATCTGATATCGGACACGGACAATGTGCTGATTCTTTATGGCGATGTGCCTTTGCTGAAACTGTCATCAGTCAGACAACTGATTTCCAGCGTCAATGAGCAAGCGCTCGCCTTGCTGACCGTCAATCTCGAAAACCCAACCGGTTACGGCCGGATAGTCAGAAATGCAGCGGGTCAAGTCACCCGGATTGTCGAAGAAAAAGACGCCGACGATCAGGAAAAACTGGTCAATGAAGTCAACACCGGCATCATGGCGATACCCGGCAATAAACTGAAAAAATGGCTGAATCAGTTGAATAACAGCAATGCGCAAGGCGAATACTATTTAACGGATATCATTGAAATGGCCGTCGCCGATGGCGTTGCTATCGTAACGAGTCAGCCCGAAACAGTCGATGAAGTGCTGGGCGTAAACAACCGCATACAGCTCAGTCACCTGGAGCGCGTCTATCAACAGGAGCAGGCCAATAAACTCATGGAACAGGGCGTTACATTAAGAGACCCGGCCCGGTTCGATCTGCGCGGCTCGATAGAAACGCTGGGCCAGGATATCGAAATCGATGTCAATGTGATTCTGGAAGGCAAAAACAGCATTGGCAGTCATGTCAAAATAGGTGCTAATACGCATATAAAAAACTCCGTAATTGGCGATAATGTTGAGATTCTCGATTTATGCATCATAGAAAACGCCGTCATAGGGAACGGCAGCAGAATCGGTCCTTATGCCAGATTGAGACCGGACAGTGTCCTGGCCGAAGATGTACATATCGGTAATTTCGTGGAAATCAAAAAATCATCGGTCGCGGCCGGCAGCAAGATCAATCACTTAAGCTATATCGGCGATACGACCGTAGGCAGCAAGGTAAATATCGGCGCCGGAACCATTACCTGCAATTATGACGGCGTGAACAAGTTTCGAACAACCATTGGAGACGGCGCTTTTATCGGCTCCAATACTCAGCTGGTCGCCCCGGTAACGGTCGGCAAAAACGCTACCATAGGCGCCGGCTCCACGATCACTAGAGATGCCCCTGAGAATCAATTGACCTTGGGCAGGGCAAGACAAACGACTATAGAAGGATGGCAACGCCCCGTTAAACGCGACTGATGGTTGCAGGAGTTTGTTTGTACAATGTCAGGAATAATTGTCGAGGAAAAATAATATGTGTGGAATTGTAGGTGGTGTAGCGCAGCGGAGTGTAGTCCCTATCTTGTTAGAGGGATTGAAGCGGTTGGAATACCGCGGATACGACTCGGCAGGGCTGGCGGTCATAAGCGGACGGGAAATATACCGGAAACGGGAACTGGGGAAGGTAAAAGGCCTGGAAGCCTTGCTGCAGGCCGATCCTATCGCCGGCAACATCGGCATAGCCCATACCCGATGGGCAACTCACGGCAAACCGAGCACGGCCAATGCCCACCCGCATGTCAGCGGCAACAAAGTGGCCGTGGTTCATAACGGCATTATCGAAAACCACGAGCGATTACGCGGTCTTCAACTGGAGAAAGGCTACAAGTTCACGTCGGAAACCGATACCGAAGTCGTCGTTCATGAAATTTACGACGCTCTGGAGACCTCGACTGGCCTATTAAATGCCGTCCAGAAGACCGTGAAAAAATTCGAAGGCGCCTATGCCTTGGGCATCATGAGTATCGATTATCCCGATACGCTGATTGCCTGCCGAAAAGGCAGTCCTCTGGTGATCGGCGTCGGCATTGGCGAATATTTCATCGCATCGGATGTCGCCGCCCTGCTGCCGGTCACGCAACGCTTTATTTTTCTGGAAGACGGCGATATAGCCGAGATAACGATAGATAAAGTCGTTATCTACGATGCCAATGACAATATCGTCAATCGCCCTATCAAAACCAGTCAGCTGAAAATCGACTCTGTCGATAAAGGCGAATATCGCCATTACATGCTGAAGGAGGTTTATGAGCAGCCCTGGGCCGTCTCGGAAACGCTGGAAGGCCGATTCATCAACAACCGGCTGGAAGAGAGTTCAATCGGACATAATGCCGGCGACATTTTCGATAAGGTGAAATCCGTGCAAATCCTGGCTTGCGGAACCAGTTACCACGCCGGACTGGTCGCGCGCTACTGGTTTGAGAAACTGGCCCGCGTGCCTTGCAACATCGAAGTTGCCAGCGAATTCCGCTACAGGCATCCAGTATTGTCGGAAGACACCCTGATTGTCACGATTTCGCAATCCGGCGAAACGGCCGATACGCTGGCCGCGCTGCAGGAGGCGAAAAAGCTGGGCGCAAAGTATTCATTAGCCGTTTGCAACGTGCCGGAAAGTTCGCTGATCAGGGAATCCGACCTGGTGTTAATGACACGGGCCGGCGCCGAAATCGGGGTGGCCTCGACCAAAGCCTTCACCACCCAGCTGGTGGCGCTGATGCTGCTGGTTATTGCTGTCGGCAGGCGATTTGGACTGCCGGAGAAACTTGAGCAGAAGATAACGTCCGAATTATTCAGCCTGCCTGAAAAAATTGGACAGGTCTTGCAGTTGGATGAGCAAATCAAGGCATTATCGGAACAATTCGCGGAAAAACAGCATGCACTGTTCCTCGGCAGAGGCACGCATTACCCGATTGCGATGGAAGGCTCACTAAAACTCAAGGAAATTTCCTATATTCACGCCGAAGCTTATCCGGCAGGCGAGCTGAAGCATGGACCCTTGGCGCTGATAGACGCTGACATGCCGGTCATTACTGTAGCGCCGAACAACAGCCTGCTGGAAAAACTGAAATCCAACATGCAGGAAGTCAGTGCGCGCGGCGGCCAGCTGATCGTTTTCATGGATGAGACGCTGGCGTCCGAAAGCAGCGAGAATGTCCAGATCATCAAAGTGCCGCAAGTCGAAAATGAAACGGCGCCTATAGTCTATGCCGTACCGCTGCAGCTGCTGGCCTATCATGTCGCCGTGTTGAAAGGCACCGATGTCGATCAGCCTAGGAATCTGGCAAAATCGGTTACTGTGGAATAGGTGTTTGGGCGGCTCAGATGCCTGTTGTGAGAGGGCAATAAAGTGCCCTCTCACACCTGTTGTAGACGTACATTAAAGTTTGAAACTTAACAATAATGATTGAAACTATGACATTAAAGTTCGAAACTTTTGAATGCTGACAGTATTTAATAAGTGAAAATGAATAGCCGCTATTGCCAAAAGAGACGATCAAGAAATTCAAAGGAATGACAGGTAAAAGCCAGAAAGCAGCCATTCAACGCCGCGCTCTGCGGAAAATTTGTCCGACAGCAGCGCTTTGTTATGCCTGTAGCTCAAGAGGCGTCTCTCTCAGCGCTATCGTAATGAATTGAATATACTCACCGATGCCCTCGGTTAAGCTGATGCCATTTTTACTACGCTCTGTCAGCTCGTGCAGTAAAATTGCATTTCGTTGAACCTCTAACTTACTCAAATCGAGATAATCATAGTCTTGAAATACACTACCAAAGATCACACTTTCCTCAATCAGGCCGCGCCATTTTTCGGCGTACTCGTCCTGATTGTCGCGATCACATGCATAAGCAAATGCAGCAGCGATCGCATCAGCAAGTTGTACCCCATGAACAATTTTAGAATCTACTAAATTGAGAGGCTCTTTTAGGTTAAATGTTATTGGTGAATCGATGCCTGCAATATGAGTGAATTGTTTATCCTCACGATTCAACATGGCCTTGAATATTTCTTGGTCTTCGCTCAATGGTTTCGACTGATCGCAGTAGGCGGTCAGCTGATCATATTCCTGCCCCCACTCAGCCAAGAGGCTGAACAACGCCGTGTTAGTTAAATCTAAAACCCATTTCCCTGCACCTTCTCCCGCATATCCATCCAACTCTTGTATCACTGACTCTTTATTATGTATTGCGAAATCGTATATCTGTTCTAAAACTGGAGAGACACCTTCATTTTTCGAAGCTGAAAACAATGCCTTAAGTCCTTCAAAGTCTCCAGTTCTCATTAACTTCTCGAAATCTTCAAAAACCTCTTCTGCCATTGCCCCCCTAACAAAGAGTTCAAGATGAAGAATATTGGCAATAAATCGATGAAAATTAATGTTGTAAAAAATTGAATTCACACTAGAGATTGCCGGCTCGAATATATATTCAAAAAACTTCCCTGCGAGCGCGTATTTTTTGTCAGATCCTGAAACCTTATACCTGCCTTTGAAGTTCTGAACTATTTCATCTATGGCTCTTTTCCCACGCACTCCTTTTAATAGCTTTCCACCTTTGATCTCGTCGTTTTGTATTTGGTATTTCTTTATGATGTGCTCAACAAAATCTTTAGCTTCATCATGAGGGCATTCTAAGGAAGCGTAGCAGAATATTTTCTGCTGCTTGTGCAGGAGGTTATTGCCAGTAAAACCAGACTCATCAAAATGCAATATTGCATGAGTTTTCGAATGATTTTGATTCACACCACTTCTCCCTTTGATCTTCTTATATCTCCGTCGAGCCTTTCCGGCAACAGCTCTGTACGTGACTATGTTCGGATACTTCCTGCGTATAGATCGATAGTTGATCAATCTCTCGGTTCTCCAGAGACATAACAAGTTAATATCCAGATCGGTATATTTACGCCGAAACTGAGTCAACCGCAAGCACAAGCTTAAAAAATAGCTTGAAACGCTTAAACACTAGGCGGGATAG
>CAYPJI010000157.1:0-5437 GCA_964411045.1 uncultured Methylobacter sp.
CCAAACTGAAGGTTCTGCTGGTGCAGTTCGCAGTGCTCTACCGCGGCGAGGAAAAAGTCCAGATGTCCACGCGTTCCGGCGAATTTGTCACGCTGCGGCAACTGCGCAATGAAGTCGGCAAGGATGCCGCGCGTTTCTTTTATGTCATGCGCCGCTCGGAACAGCACATGGACTTCGACCTGAAGCTGGCGACCTCACGGTCCAATGAAAACCCCGTGTTTTATGTGCAGTATGCTTATGCGAGGGTGTGCAGCGTATTCCGCCAACTTGACGAAAAGGATTGGGACAGAAATCTGCTGCTGGGTATGGAGAATCTGGATCGGCTGGCCGAAGAGCACGAAACCGATCTGATCGCCACACTGGCGCGCTATCCTGAAGTGCTGGAACGCGCGGCGCTTCAGCATGAGCCGCATCAATTGATTCAGTATCTGCGCGAGCTGGCGACCGAATTTCATACTTACTACAATGCCCATCAATTCCTCGTTGAGGATGCCGCGCTTCGCGACGCCAGATTGAATTTGATCAGCGCCGTGCGACAAGTCCTGGCAAACGGATTGGGACTGCTGAAGATCAACGCTCCAGAAGCAATGTGATATATGGCCATAGACTACAAACATAGAGCAACCCAGGGAAGAACAGCGCCGCGCGGGCAAAAACCAAGCCGTCATGACAGTGTCGGGGTTTTTAAATGGATGCTGATCACGGCGCTGATTATTGCTTTTGTAGTCTTTTTGGCTTATTTGCGCAGCACGGGCTCTAAGCAGAGCGATATCCCGCAGGCTGCGCTATCAGCAGCAAAACCCGTCAAAACTGAGCCGGTAAAAAAAGAACAGGCTCAGCAAAAGAAAGCGACTGAGCCCGTGCATCAGCCGCCGCAGTTCGATTTCTACACTATCCTGCCGCAAAAAGAAGTGGTTGTGCCCGATTATGAAATCAAGACGCGCGCCCGCGAAGAACTCATCAGCAAGGTCAAGGCGCCTCAAGACAAGGCAAATCAAGCCATGGAAAGCCAAAATAAAGATGCCCAGCATCAGGATAAAGGCGCTCAATATATGGTGCAGGCGGGCTCTTTCAGGGAATTCCAGGAGGCCGATAAATTAAGGGCCAAACTGGCTTTGATGGGCATCGAATCACGCGTCGAGAAGGCGAAAGTCGGCGGCAATACCATCTGGTATCGCGTTAAAATGGGGCCTTATGGCCATATGACCAGCGTCAATACGATCAGGACCCGCTTGAGGCAGAACGGCATCGATGTCATAGTAACCGAGTCGGGCCGTTAATCTGTGGCGCAGCTATTGAACACAGTAGCTGCGCCTGACAGACTCAGGTTGCCCCTTCCTCTTTATCCTCATCAAGCGCCATATCGGAGATCTCTTTTAATCTGAAAATGGCTTTGTAGTTAATACTGTTTTCTGGATAGTTGCCTTCGCTGTCCGGGGAACCGGCCAGTTGATCAGTCAGTAACTCCAGGGTTTCATTGACATCGGACACAGCATAAACGGCAAACAAACCTTGAGCAACCGCATCCACGACTTCCTGCTTCAGCATCAGGTTGCGTTTATTGGCGGCCGGAATGATAACGGCATGCTGGCCATTGAGGCCGCGCCCTTGGCAAAGCCGGAAGAACCCTTCTATTTTTTCATTGACGCCGCCTACAGCCTGGACTTCCCCATACTGGTTAATCGAGCCGGTCACGGCAAACGTTTGCTTGATCGGCGTGCGAGTCAGCGCCGAGATAAGACAGCAAAGTTCAGCCAGCGCCGCGCTGTCCCCATCGATATAGCCGTAGGATTGCTCGATCGCGATGCTGGCCGAAATGGCTAATGGAAATTGCTGGGCGTAACAGTCGCCCAGATAACCGGTCAAAATCATCACGCCTTTCGAGTGTATGGACTGGCCAAGCTCGGCTTCGCGCTCAATGTCGACGATACCCCGGGAGCCCGGATAAACGGTCGCAGTGATGCGTGCAGGTGCGCCAAAACTGCTGCCGCCCACTTCCAGCACCGTCAGACCGTTGATCTTGCCAATCGCCGAGCCTTCGGTATCGATCAGTATCGTACCGACGAGCATTTCTTCGAGGACGTCCTGAGATAGTTTACCGTTACGCTGCTCTCTTGCCGCCAAAGCCTGTTCGACATGTACTCTGTCGATCTGATCGGCCTGGGCTTTATGGCAGAACAGGTTGGCTTCGCCGATGATGTCCAGCGAGTCATTGATGCGCGCAGAAAGATGGTACTGATTTTCGGACAACCGGCAGCTGTGTTCGATCAGACCCTCAATAGCGGCACGCGCCAGCGGCTTTGCCCCCGAGTCCGCGGCATGTTTGATCATCAGGATGGCAAAACGCTGTATCGATTCATCAGTCAATTGAATATAGCTGTCAAAATCGGCCAGCACTCTGAACATTTCGTTAAATTCGCTATCCAGCTCTTCCAGCAGATAATAGATCTCGGGGGAACCGACCAGGATAACTTTGACATTCAATGGGATCACTTCGGGCTTCAAGGTGATCGTATTAATACCCAGTTCCGAATAGGGCGACTCGATTTCAATGCGGCCCGACTTCAGGGCTCGTTTAAGCCCTTCCCAGACGAAAGGATAAGTCAGCAGTTTTTCGGCATCCAGAATCAAATAACCGCCATTTGCCCGATGCAGGGAGCCGGCGCAAATCCTGCGATAGTTAGTAACCAGCGTGCCTTGATCGCTGACATATTCGATACGCCCGAACAGGTTCTGATAAATCGGGTGAGATTCAAAAACAACGGGAGCCCCACTGTCCTGCTTGTAATCGACCAGAATATTGGGCATATAAAGCTCGGTCAGCATGAGCCGCTTGGCGGAAATATCTTTCTGTTCCAATGAACGGCCCGGCATCAGATAATCGGTGATCGTGATAACCAGGTTTTTTTTGATTTCGTCTAAAAACGTAACAGCATCGTCAATATTCTGGTATTTATCGTCCAGCTCTGAAAACAGCGGCTCTATAGCCAAGCTGATCGTATCATTGTCGAGTTGCCTGATTTTTTCCACTGTAGCTCGGCGCCACTGGGGCAGTTCGATCAGTACATCGCCCAGATAGTCTTCCAGCTCTTCCACGTGTTTATGAAAAACTTCGCGCTCCGGTTGCGGCAGTTGCATAAACTGGTCTTCATCCAGCGACTTATCGTCCTTGATAGGTGCAAATGTAATGGAATCGTTCTCTCTGAACAGAGCAATACTCAGAGACTGGGCCTTTTTTTCGACCAGATCAATGGTGCTGTTATAGCGCTGATTAAATTGGCGCTCAATCGCGCTCTTCTTTTGCTGATAAGCAGGGCTTTCAAAGACAGCCGGAAAAGTGACCAGCAAATTGTCGATCAATTTCTCTATATCCCTGCAAAGCTCCTGTCCATGCCCGGCCGGCAATTCAACTTTGACTGGCTCCCTGGGATTCTCGAAATTTTCCACATACGCATAGGTTGGCGGCGCGAGCAAACTTTGCGCAGTCGTATCAAGATGATTGGTGATCATGGTCAGCCGACCGCTCCCATGGTCGCCCATGACAAAAATATTGTAGCCGGGATTGCGCATTGCAACGCCGAATTCCAGCGCCGACTGGGCGCGGGCTTGACCTAAAATAGTAGTTTGCTGCCTGGGAGCTTCCGGCAAGTCGATATGAGACAAATCAACATTTAATTTCAATGATTCAAGTGGAAGCTTTAGCGTAGTAGACATGGATAAAAATAACATCCCAAGGTTGCAAGATAATCGGCGATTTTAGCATGTTGCATAGGAATTCCGGCAACACCGAAACAGTTAGACACGCAACGTATCCTGAAAATATGCGGCAACCGGCAGCTAGTAAATAATTTGCCGATGCAGTTTTAATAATCTTGTATAAAAATTCTTAGATAATAGACCACTTTGCAGGATAATCCCCGCCCATCGACAACATCCGCTCTTGCGCTTGTGTACAATAAGATTTTTCATTAAAAAACTGATATGAACGAATTTTCAGCTAGCAAAATCCGCCTCTGGTTGCTGCCGGTTCTGTCCGGCATTTTTATTGGTACCAGTTATATTCCTTTTCCGCCTTGGGCCTCTTTATTCTGCTTCGTGCCGTTGTGGATTTTCTGGAACCGGCAGACCGGCCTGAAAGGTGTTTTCCTGGGTGGATTGGCCACGTCCTTCATTTTTACACTGATCGGTTTTAACTGGGTCACTTATCTTTTACATGAATTCGCGCATCTGGATTGGCCCGTAGCAGTCCTTGGCATGTTGCTCTATGCACTGGTTGCGCACTTGTTTGTCCCTGTGGCGGGCATGTTGTGGTTTTTGGGGCAGCGCAAGTTCGCTTGGTCTGAGCAGCTTTCACTAGCATTAATGGCATTGATTACCATTATATGCGAAGCCTACTCGCTGACCTTGTTTGACTGGAATTTCGGTTATTCCTGGTACGGCGCCGGCGTGCCTGTTTACCAGTGGGCTGAAGTGATAGGCTTCAGCGGCCTCAGCGCTCTTACGTTATTGTGCAATCTGCCGCTCTATATCGCCTGGCAGAAACGCCGCCAGGCCGCCGGTAAAAGAATTCTGATGGCTGTAGTCTGGGGTTTTGTCTTGCTGAACGCTGGCGGATTTTGGCTCAAAAACAGATTGCCTGAACCGGATGCTTCTTTTAAAGCGTTATTGGTCCAGGCCAATATCGGCAATTCGGAAAAACTCGCCGCCGAATTAGGCAGAGGCTATAGCCAGGAAATACTTAAACGGTATACTGATCTGACCGATCAGGCGCTAAAAACAACAGAAGCAAAAGTCGACTTTGTACTGTGGCCGGAAACGGCTTTTCCGTCACTGTTGGGAGAAGACTTCAAATTCGATGCGCATCCAGCTCAATTAAGCCAATTTATTCGCGAGCGTCAACTGCCGCTGATTACCGGCGCTTATAGCGTCGACAGGGCCTCCCGGCTGATTACGAATTCGCTGTTCGTGCTCGATAAGAACGGTGAAATAGTACCGCCTCATTACAGCAAATCCATCTTGCTGGCTTTCGGTGAATATATTCCCGGTGAACAATTCTTTCCGCAAATTCGCAACTGGCTGCCGCCGACCGGTCATTTTGCACGCGGCCAGGGCCCTACGGACTTATTGCATTGGAATGGCTACAAGATGGGGCCGCAAATATGCTATGAAAGTCTTTTTCCCGGATTCGCGCGTTCCCTGGCTGAATTGGGGGCCCAGTTTATTGTCAACGTCACGAACGATGCCTGGTACGGCGCCTGGCAGGAACCCTATCAGCATATGTATATGACGCTGGCGCGAGGCGTCGAATTCCGAAGGCCTGTACTCAGAGCGACCAATACCGGCATTTCTACCGTATCTTTGGCATCCGGAGACATTCTGGAGCGCTCTCCATTACACCAGGCTTGGGCCGGCGTTTATGAAGTCCCTTATTTGACAA
>CAYPJI010000158.1:0-5406 GCA_964411045.1 uncultured Methylobacter sp.
ATCCATAGGCGCCGATGGTTGTTCCGTGGGAGAAGTCGTATTTAATACCTCTATGACCGGATATCAGGAAATCCTCAGTGATCCGTCTTATGCCCGGCAAATTGTTACATTAACATACCCGCATGTCGGTAATGTCGGCATAACGGACGAAGATGAAGAGTCTACCGGCGTTTTTGCCAGCGGGTTAGTCATCAGAGATCTGCCATTGCTGGCCAGTAACTGGCGCTGTGAAAAAACTTTGCAGCAATATCTGATTGACAATAACGTTGTAGCTATCGCCGATGTCGATACGCGTAAATTAACGCGCCTGTTGCGTGATAAAGGCGCGCAACGCGGCTGCATTATGGCCGGGGAATCAGTGGATGTAGAGAAGGCTAGAGCGGCAATCGATACATTCCCGGGACTGCAAGGCATGGACCTGGCGAAAGACGTTACCGTCGCCGAGCCTTATGAGTGGACTGAAAATGTCTGGCATCTGCGAGACGGCCACTCTAAAGCTGAAAATCTGGCCCGGCATGTTGTCGCTTACGATTTCGGTGTTAAGCGCAATATCCTGAGATTATTGGCAAACCGTGGTTGCCGCATTACGGTCGTGCCGGCGACCACGACGGCGGAAACTGTGCTGGCGATGAATCCCGATGGCATATTTTTATCCAATGGCCCTGGCGATCCGGAGCCATGCACTTACGCCATAGAAGCGATCAAAGTATTTTTAGCTAAAAAAATTCCGGTATTCGGCATCTGTCTCGGGCATCAGTTACTGGCTTTAGCTAGCGGGGCCAAAACCGAAAAAATGAAATTCGGCCATCATGGCGGCAACCATCCTGTACAGGAAAAATCCACGGGCCGCGTGATGATCAGTAGCCAGAATCACGGATTCGCGGTTAATGAAGCGTCTCTTCCTGCTAATTTAGTCGCCACCTATCATTCTTTATTTGACGGCAGCCTGCAGGGCGTCAAACGGATCGATTGCCCAGCCATGAGCTTTCAGGGGCATCCTGAAGCAAGTCCGGGGCCTCATGACGTGCAATCATTGTTTGATGATTTCATCAAGATGATGGATCAGGTCAATAAGTAATAAGCCAGTCAATAATCAGCAAAGCAAAACAACGAAATGCCAAAAAGAACCGACATAAAATCGATTTTATTACTGGGTGCAGGCCCGATTGTTATTGGTCAAGCCTGTGAATTTGATTATTCGGGCACGCAGGCCTGTAAAGCGCTGCGGGAAGAAGGCTATCGCGTCATTCTGGTCAATTCGAATCCGGCCACCATCATGACTGACCCGGATATGGCCGATGCCATTTACATCGAGCCTATCGATTGGCAAACGGTAGAAAAAATTATCGAAAAAGAACGTCCCGATGCCATCCTGCCGACCATGGGCGGTCAGACGGCATTGAACTGCGCGCTGGCGCTGGATGCGCATGGCGTGCTGGAAAAATACGGCGTCGAGATGATCGGCGCGACTAAAGAAGCAATCAACAAAGCCGAAGATCGTGAACTGTTCAATCAGGCCATGCGAAAAATCGGTTTCGAAGTGGCGCGCTCAAAGACCGCGCATTCAATGGAAGAGGCGCTGGCGGCTCAGCAGGAAGTCGGTTATCCCACCATTATCCGTCCGTCTTTTACCATGGGCGGCAGCGGCGGCGGCATTGCCTATAACAAGGAAGAGTTTATTGGAATTTGCGAACGCGGCCTGGATTTGTCCCCGACCAATGAGTTGCTGATTGAGGAATCGGTGCTGGGTTGGAAAGAATATGAAATGGAAGTTGTGCGTGATTCGAAAGACAATTGCATCATCGTCTGCTCGATCGAAAACTTTGATCCGATGGGCGTGCACACCGGTGATTCAATTACCGTGGCACCGGCGCAGACCTTGACTGATAAGGAATATCAGATTTTACGCAATGTCGCGGTATCCGTATTGCGCGAAATCGGCGTCGATACCGGCGGCTCAAACGTACAGGTGGCGATCAATCCTGAAGACGGGCGCATGGTCGTGATTGAAATGAATCCTCGCGTATCGCGCTCGTCTGCGCTGGCCTCCAAGGCTACCGGCTTCCCGATTGCCAAAGTGGCAGCCAAACTGGCAGTCGGCTATACATTGGATGAACTGCAAAATGAGATCACGGGCGGCGCAACCCCTGCATCGTTTGAGCCGACGATCGATTATGTCGTCACCAAAGTGCCGCGTTTTACTTTCGAGAAATTCCCGCAAGCCGACGATCGCCTGACTACACAGATGAAGTCGGTAGGCGAGGTCATGGCGATAGGCCGGACTTTCCAGGAGTCGCTGCAAAAAGCTTTGCGCGGTTTGGAAATCGGCATCTGTGGCCTCGATGAAGTTGTTGACTTGAGCGCCGAAGATGCGTGCGAAAAAATGCAGCGTGAAATGCGCCATCCAGGGCCGGATCGTTTGTTATATGTTGCTGATGCCTTCCGTAGCGGCATGACTCTGGATGAAGTGCATGAGGCATCCAAAATCGATCCATGGTTTTTGGCGCAAATTGAAGATCTGGTGCAGACCGAAAAATCATTGTCGACTAAAACCTTGTCGACCTTGAAAGAGGGTGAACTTTACAGGTTAAAGCGTAAAGGATTTTCTGATCAAAGACTGGCCAAGTTGCTCGACACGACCGAATCCGAAGTGCGCAATGTCAGGCATAAGCAGAATATCCGCCCGGTCTATAAACGCATTGATTCCTGCGCGGCTGAATTTTCTTCGGATACGGCTTATCTGTATTCAACCTATGAAGAGGAATGCGAAGCACGCGTTTCCGATAAGGAAAAAATCATTATTCTCGGCGGCGGGCCTAACCGTATCGGACAAGGCATCGAGTTCGACTATTGCTGCGTGCATGCGGCATTGGCGCTGCGTGAAGATGGTTATGAAACGATCATGGTCAACTGCAACCCTGAGACGGTTTCCACTGATTTCGATACGTCTGACCGGTTGTATTTTGAATCATTAACCCTGGAAGACGTGCTTGAAATCGTCAACATTGAGAAACCCAAGGGTGTAATTGTTCAATACGGCGGGCAGACGCCTCTGAAACTGGCGCGCGCGCTGGAAGCGGCCGGCGTGCCGATTATTGGCACATCGCCCGATTCAATTGATTTGGCCGAAGACCGTGAGCGGTTTCAAAAATTGCTGGAGCGGCTGGATTTGAGGCAACCGCCCAATGCCACAGCGCGTTCTGTCGAGCAGGCGCTTAATGCGGCAAAAGAGCTGGGCTATCCTCTGGTTGTGAGGCCGTCCTATGTATTGGGTGGGCGCGCCATGGAAATCGTTTTCAATGAAGAAGGCCTGCAGCGCTACATGAAGGAAGCGGTTACAGTGTCCAATGACTCGCCGGTTTTGCTCGACCGATTTCTTGATGATGCGGTCGAAATGGATGTCGATGCCATCTATGACGGCGAGCGCGTATTGATTGGCGGACTGATGGAGCATATTGAACAGGCCGGCATCCATTCAGGCGATTCAGCGTGTTCATTGCCTCCGTACGATTTGGCTCCCGAGATTCAGGACAAATTGCGTGAACAAGTCGCCAAAATGGCAGAGGCTTTGGGGGTAAGGGGCTTGATGAACACTCAGTTTGCGATTCAGGGCAAGGATATCTATGTGCTGGAAGTGAATCCAAGGGCATCGCGTACGGCGCCGTTTGTATCCAAAGCCACAGGCTATCCGCTGGCCAAAATTGCGGCGCGCTGCATGGTAGGGCAATCGTTGGCGCAACAAGGCATTACTGAAGAGCGTATTCCTTCCTATTATTCGGTCAAGGAAGCCGTGTTCCCGTTCGTTAAGTTCCCAGGTGTAGATCCTTTATTGGGACCTGAAATGAAGTCAACAGGTGAGGTGATGGGGGTTGGAAAGACGTTCGGTGAAGCGTTCGCCAAATCTCAACGAGCGGCTGGCGTTAACTTGAATCATAGCGGCAAGGTGCTGATCAGCATTCGCGATGCTGATAAACCCAAACTGCCTGATATTGCAAGAATGCTGGTGGAGAAAAAATATGAGATTGTCGCAACCGGCGGCACGGCTAAGTTTCTTAAGGAAGCCGGCATTCCTTGTGAAGTTGTCTTTAAGGTCAATGAAGGTCGACCTAATACAGTCGATATGATAAAAAATGATCAGGTTCAGTTGATTATTAATACAACGGAAGGTAAAAAGGCTATTTCTGATTCATTTACCATGCGCAGAGAAGCATTGCAGCATCGTGTAACCTATTACACGACTATGGCTGGCGCTAGAGCAGCCTGTTACGCGCTTGGCGAACTGGATGCCGGTGATGTGAATAGTCTTCAGGATCTGCATAAAAGCCTGACTTAAGTTAATGATCGATCTGCGTTAGGCAGGTTTTGAATTCCCAGGTTAAGGGATGGATGAATAATATTTTTGGAGTTGTAACAAAATGAATAAAGTACCGCTTACCGTGAAGGGTGCAGAAAAATTGCGTGAGGAATTGGACGAATTGAAATCAGTAGTTCGTCCGCGCATTATTGCGTCTATAGCGTCTGCGCGTGAGCACGGCGATTTAAAGGAAAATGCGGAATATCATGCTGCGCGTGAGCAACAAAGTTTCGCAGAAGGACGTATTGCCGAAATTGAGGCTAAATTATCCAATGCCCAAATTATTGATGTCACTAAACTGGATGCGAATGGAAAGGTGGTTTTCGGTGCAACAGTTGAAATAGAAGATATAGAATCGGAAAAGAAAGTGACGTATCAAATTGTCGGTGAAGATGAAGCCAACATCAAGGATGGCCGCATCTCAATTGGATCGCCTATCGCGCGGGCGCTAATTGGTAAAGAAGCTGGAGATGTTGTTACGGTTAAGGCGCCGGGAGGCAATGTCGAATACGAAATTCTCTCAGTCGAATATATTTGATTGAGTCTCAAGGCTAAAGATATAAGTCATGGCGCTTTCCATCTTTAGCCTTAGTTTGAGTTATTTGTCAGGGTTTACTCTGTAAATGACAGCAATTTGGCCGATAGTTTGAATGAGCGCCGCCCCTGTATCCATGCAGATTTTATCGCTAATTTGCTTGCGATCTTCCCGTTCGGCACGTATTCTTACTTTAATGAGCTCGTGGCTGTCGAGCGCTAGCTCTATTTCTGCCATCACTGCTGCCGTCAGCCCGGATTGGCCGATCATGATTACGGGTTTTAAGCTATGAGCCTGAGCTCGGAGTTTTTTCTTATCTGCAGAATTCACTCTTTATTCCTAAATCAAAAACTTAATTTTACACTAAAAATTGGCAATGGGACGAAGTAAAAGTAGCAACCGCTGGATGCAGGAACATTTCAGTGACGAATATGTCAAAATGGCTCAAGTGAAGGGCTATAGATCGCGCGCGGTTTTTAAACTGGAAGAGATTCAGGATAAGGATCAAATTATTAAG